>JBEBHT010000125.1:0-10351 GCA_040081135.1 Lacibacter sp.
GATAACTGGAAAGATGGTAAAGTAACACGCTCTGCAGACAGTTATGCACTATGGGCGCAACAGATTGCAAAGCAAGAAGGTGCTTATTTTATTAACCTGAATGAATTGGTTGCGGCGAAGTATGAAGAAATGGGAGCAGAAGCAGTAAAGCCATTCTTTCCATCAGATCATACACATACCAATATTGACGGTGCAAAAGTAAATGCTGACATAGTGATACGGGCATTAAAAGAAATCAAACCCGGTTCATTGGTAAACTACCTGAAGTAAAATAGTAAAACGATTTTCATTTATTAAAATAATCATTATGCAACGTGCAGCATTTAAAATGAAACTGTTCAAAGGCAAAGAAGAAGAGTATAAAAAAAGACATGATGCCTTGTGGCCCGATTTACAGGAGTTACTGAAGCAAACCACCATCAGCGAGTATAGTATTTTTCTCGATGAAGAAACTGGTTTTCTCTTTGGTGTAATGAAAATAGAGGATGCTGTAAAGCTCGATAGTTTACCATCGCATCCAGTGATGAAAAGGTGGTGGGCCTATATGAAAGACCTGATGGAAAGCAATGCGGATAATTCACCGGTAAGCATTCCGCTGAAAGAGGTGTTTTATTTACCTTAATAAAAGGACAGCTGTAAATGGGGTTGTAATTTCCCCTGTTAAATAAATATTCTGCTTCCATAAAAGCTATAATTCTCCCTGAATTCTTTTGGTGTGCAATCTTTCTTTTTCTTAAAGAGACGGTTGAAGTTGGATATATTGTTAAAGCCGCAGTTATAAGCTACTTCTGAAACGGATTGGGTTGTATCAATCAGTAATCTGGATGCATGACCCAATCTTATTTCAAGCAGGCTGTCAATAAATGTTATACCAGTCCTGGCTTTAAAAAACCGGCTGAATGAAACCTCCGTCATATTTACCAGCTTCGCAATTTCATTGAGCGTAATATTTTTATGAAAGTTTTGATTCATGTATTCAAATGCTTTTTCAATACGCCGGCTGTTGTACGAAACTTCTGCATTGCTGAATGTGGCAACAGACAGTGTATGCATATTTCTTGAAACAGAAAGATCATGTAAGATGGAAAGCAATTCAAGTACTGAATCAAAACCCTGCTTCCGGCTGAGTGCAATCAATCTTGGTGTAATCTGTTCAATGGTTTGTTTAGAAAACGAAATCCCTTTTGAAGAAAGCTCGAGCATATTGCGGATAAAACTCATCTGGTTGCGCCGAAGGAATTTTTCATCGAAGAGGTCTTTGTGAAATTGAATGGTGATCTCTTTTATTTCTTTGCTTTTACATTTATGGGTTTCCCAAACATGCGGCAGGTTCGATCCTATAAGCACAAGTTCCAGTTCATCAATTTCACCAATATGATCTCCAACAACACGTTTGGCGCCTTTTGCATTTCGTATAAAGTTCAGCTCTAATTCTTCGTGACTGTGAAACGGAAAATCAAATTCTGATTTAGTTCTTGTAAAGATGGTAAAGCAATCACTACTGGTAAGAGGGGTGATTTCTCTGAGTATAACCGGTTGCATGAGAAATTCAGTTTGCTGTAAAATTATCAATTCACGGATAAAATAGTATTATTTTATTTATTTTTTTGTTAGACCATATTACATATAATAGTCAACAATAACAATAGGTTCAGGTAATGATATCCGTCAGTCGACCAATAAAGTACTACTATTTGATAGAATAGTATTAGTTTGGCTTGCATCAAAAAAACTACTTTTGAACAAATATTCTTGCTATATGAGAAAATCTCAATCTTCCCTGAAGATCACAATGGTCATTGTGTTTCTTTTATTCTCTCTTGTCAATTTTGCACAAACCAGAACCATTTCCGGAGTTGTTTCCGACAAAGCAGGTACTCCTGTTTCAAGTGCTACTGTAACTGTAAAAGGACAGCGAATTGCTGTGATTACAGATGCAAACGGAGCATTTAAAATTGCAGTTCCATCTCCTAACTCAGTTTTAGTTGTATCCTACGTTGGAGCAAAATCTGTTGAAATTTCAACCGCCGGAAAAACAACGGTTCTTGTAACAATTGATGTTACAGAAGCCAAACTGAGTGAAGTTGTAGTTATTGGTTATGGTAAATCAAGGCGTGTAAACCTTACAAGTGCTCAAACAACCGTTACGGCAAAAGATATGGAGAGAACGGTTAATACAACAATTGAACAGGCTATACAGGGCAGGGCCGCCGGTGTTTACATTACACAAAACTCCGGGCAACCCGGTGGTGGTATTTCTGTAAATATCAGAGGGGTTAGTTCCATTAACGGAAATACCGAGCCGCTTTATGTGGTTGATGGTGTTCAAATTCTTGGACAGTCAGTTAGTTTCGGATCAACAAGTTCATCCAATCCTCTGGCAGGTCTAAATCCATCTGACATTGAAGATATCCAGGTACTGCAGGGGCCATCTGCAACTGCAATATATGGTTCAAGAGCAACCAATGGTGTTTTGTTAATTACAACAAAACGTGGTAAATCTGGAGAAGCTAAAATAAACTACGGACTGCAATACAGTATTCAAACACCACCAAGGCGGTTAGAAGTTATGAATTTGCCGCAGTATGCACAAATGGTAAAAGAGTTTCACGTTATTGCCGGAGGAACAACTCCCCGGGAATTTTTGGACCCGTCATTGTTAGGTGCAGGTACTGATTGGCAGGATGAATTATTCAGACAAACTCCTATGACAAAGCACCAGCTAAGTGTAAGTGGTGGTGATTCAAAAACGAATTATTATGTTTCCGGTGAATTTCTTGATCAGAAAGGTGTGGCGCTCGGTTCAGGATTTAAACGTTACGGATTGAGAGTAAATCTGGACAATAAACTGAGGGATTGGTTAACACTGGGAACAAGTCTTAGTTTCAATCAAACAAATGAAAATCTTACTACAAGCCAGGAAAATGTTATTTCAGATGCATTACAGTTAACTCCGCAGGTGCCGGTTAAAAACCTCGATGGCTCATGGGGTGGTGGTGATGTTACCAATGGTGCCAATCAGTTTGCTCCGGTAAATCCGATTGCTATTGCAAACTTAAAAACCAATACACTGTTAAGAAGACAGTTTTTAGGTGGAATAAACCTGGGTATAAAAATAACGAAAGACCTTACTTTCAGAACTTCTCTTAACGCAACTCTGGGAAATTTCAATTCAATCTATTTTCAGCCAACTTATTCAATTGGCTGGGCCAGAAATGTAACAGCTTCCTTAAACAACGGTACAGGATTAAATACTTACTGGAACTGGAACCAGTTGCTTGAATACAATCATCAGTATGGAAAGCATGGCGTAAATGTTATGGCCAGTCATGAAGCACAGGAATCAAAGTGGAATAATGTGGGTGCTTCAAGAACAGGGTACCTTACAAATGATATTTTTGATTTAAATGCAGGTAATCCAACAACTGCTACCAATTCTGGTGGATCAGGTACCTGGGGCATGGAATCTTATTTGGGAAGATTAAGTTATAATTATGATAACAGGTATCTTTTAGTTGGAACAATCAGAACAGATGGCTCTGCAAATTTTGGAGCTGATAATAAATGGGGGATGTTCCCATCACTTTCTGCAGCATGGAGAATTTCACAGGAAAAGTTTTTCCAGGTTCCTTTTATCAGTGAATTAAAATTAAGATTTGAAACAGGTACTACCGGTAACCAGGGCGGTGGCGGAGGTATTTATTCTCCATTAGGTACAGGTGCTACTCCAACAGGTACTGCCTTTTTACCTACCAGGTATGCTAACCCGGGTTTAAAATGGGAAGAAACAAAAACGAATAATTTTGGTTTAAATGCAGGCTTTATTAATAACCGCATTCAGATTGAATTTGATTATTATATAAAGAATACCGACAATCTTTTAATGGGCCAGCCATTACCGTGGTATATGGGAACAAACGGTCAGGGATCAGTAGGTTCACCAACTGTTAACATAGGTTCATTGCAAAATAAAGGTTGGGGTGTCACCATCAATACAACCAATATTGCTAATAAGAATTTTAAATGGGAATCAAACCTGAACATCTCTACATTTAAAACAACCATTAAGAGCTTTTATTCTGATGCAGCATTTGTTAGCCGCACATCATGGTGGCTCGATGACTGGACTCAGCGCTCAGCTGTTGGGTTAGCTCCATGGTTATTCAGGGGCTATATTGAAGAAGGACTCTTCCAATCTATTGATGAAATTAATAACAGTCCGGTTCCGGTTGATAATAATGGAAACCGACTTCCAACTGAGCAAGTGAATGGTGTTTGGGTTGGAGATGTGAAATTCAAAGATATCAGTGGCCCGGCAGGTGTGCCCGATGGGAAAATTGACACCTACGATGAAACATATATCGGTAACCCATGGCCTAAATTATTTGGTGGGTTTACAAACACATTTTCTTATAAAGGTTTTGATTTGAGTATCCTCATTACAAGTACTTACGGTAACGATATCTATAACTATTTAGCCAAAAGAAATACAAACCCTAATAACATCAACCTTAGCCGAAACCTGCTGATTCATGCAATGGATTATGCAAGACCTGTTTCTGATGCGCAGGGTAAAGTGTACCTGGAAAACCCCGGTACAGATGTAGCCAGGATTTCTTACGGTCCAAATGGCAACTATACCCGCCCGACAAATAAATGGGTGGAAGATGGATCATTTGTAAGGTTAAAAAGCGTTTCATTGTCTTATGGAATTCCTGCAGAACTGATTTCAAAACAAAAATTAGTAAAAGGAATAAGACTTACAATAGCCGGACAGAACCTGTATACACTTACAAAGTATAAAGGCTTTGATCCTGAAGTAGGTGCTTATGTTGGAAGGGATGCAGGTGCCGGTAACCAGGCCATTGGTTTGGATTTTGGCCGTTACCCTTTAACGCCTGTTTACACATTTAACTTAAACGTAAATTTTTAATCTGAGTTATATGAAAAATATAAAACAAAAATATTTCTGGATTGCTGCTCTTCTTCCTGCTCTTTTGCTTGGCTGTAAAAAAACATTTCTGGAGCGGCCACCAACAGATTCAATTGTAGATGCAAGTTTTTATAAAACAGACGAACAGGTACTGGCAGGTACTGCTTTATTATACAGCCAGGTTTGGTTCGACTATAATGACAAAGCCTCTTATAACTTAGGCGATTTCAGGGCTGGTACTGCTTTCTCTGCATATAACGACAGAGGTAATGTACTCTTCAACACAACAGGTAATACACCTGAAAACGGAACATCCTGGCGCTCCTTCTTTATTGTAGTGGGACAGTCAAACCTTGCTATTGAAAATATCAACAAGTATGCAGGTGCAGGTGTTTCTCCGGCGATTAAAAAAATGGCTATTGCAGAAGCAAGATTTATGCGTGCACTGGCTTACCGCTTTTTAGTAATGAACTGGGGACCTGTTCCGGTTATAACAAATAATCTCACGTTGCTTTCTGATACTTCTATTACCAGAAATACAGAAAAAAGTATTTGGAAATTTATTACCAATGAAATGAGGGCGGTAGCAGAAGATCTTCCCGCAGCTCCAATACGTCCCGGAAGAATTACAAAATGGTCTGCCGAAGGGATGCTTGCACGTTTTTATTTAACAAGAGCCGGTGTGGAAGCAAATGGAGCGGGTGCAAGAAACCAAACATATCTTGACAGTGCAAAGTATTATGCTGATGATGTGATCAAGAACAGTGGAGCCGCTTTACAATCGAATTATACGAACCTGTTCCTTTTCCCTTACGATAATAATTCAGAATCTTTGTTTTCTCTGCAATGGGTTTATTCAGGACCTGATACATGGGGAACTCAAAATTCAACCCCTGCTTATTTAGCTTACAGTCCCGATATTGCCAATGGCGATGGCTGGGGAGGAGACAAAAGTGCCACCTGGTGGATGATTAAGCAGTACGAAGGAATAACCACTTCTGTATCGGGCGATACAATGAAAGGCAGAACGCTTGACCAACGCCTGAAAGCAACCTTCATGTTGCCGGGAACACGCTATCCTGAAATAACTCAAACAATAACAGGAGGGGAACAAAAATTAATTTATCCCTTCAACGGAACTGATAATAATTTTCTGGGTATAAAAAAATATGTAACCGGTAAAGCAAAGGATGTGGGCGGTCAGTCTGCCAGCCAGCGTTATGGTAACGATACCTATATGATGCGCCTGGCCGAAATGTACTTGGTATATGCAGAAGCCGTATTGGGAAACAGTGCTTCCACTACTGATGCAAAAGCATTGGAATATTTCAACAGGGTGCATATGCGTTCGGGTTTGCCGCAATATATTCTTCCACTTACAATCGATGCAATTCTGAAAGAACGTTTTATTGAATTTTCAATGGAAGGAATGGCATGGTATGATTTAGTAAGCCTGCATTATTATGATAAAGCAAAAGCTTACTCCATCTTAAACTCACAGGACAGGGGTTTGTTTTTTACAAAACCGGATGTATTCCCAGACCCTACAGAGTGGACATTTATTAAAACACCATGGGCAACAGCTGACAGAAAAATTAATGCAAATGATGGCAACTTTTTGCTCCCGATTCCTGCAGCAGAACTTAGTCAGGCGCCTAATTTGCTTAAACCACCTGTTGATTATTAACTGCACAAGTACAATTGCTTATAAAAAAATAAAACGGTATGAAAAAAATAATTCAATCAATACTATTATTCACAATGGCAATTGCTGTTACCGCAACGTACACTTCGTGTAAAAAAACGGATAATGGCGAGCCCAGGATTAAATATGTACGTATTACCAATCCTGTATCATCCGATTCATTATTAGTCGGGGCTTACCAGGGAAACCTGGTAGCGATTATTGGTGAAAACTTAGCGGGTGCTGTTGAAATTTGGTTTAACGATCAAAAGGCAGCTCTTACACCAACTTATATTACTAACACAAGTATATTGGTAAGTATTCCAAGTGCCATTCCAAAAGTGATAACTAATAAACTAAAAATCGTTTTTTCTGATGGCTTTATTCTGCTGTATGATTTTAAAGTTCAAATCAGTGAGCCAACTGTATCCAGCATGTTGAATGAATACACGCTAACCGGAGATGTTGCTACCATAAGAGGGAATTATTTTTACGAACCTCTGATGGTTACATTTACAGGCGGCGCTACAGGAGAAATTGTATCTGTTGAAGAAAAAATACTCAAAATAAGAATACCTGCAGGTGCACAACCGGGCCAAATTACAGTGAAGACAAATTTTGGTGAAACAAAATCTGATTTCTGGTTCAGGGATAACAGGAATATTTTCCTCAGCAGTGATCCGTTTACAGGCTGGTGGAATGCTTCTTATGTTGTTACCAGTACGGTTGCAGGCGATCCTCCGATCATTAACGGAAATTATATCCGTGTTAAAAAAACAATTGGTGCATGGGCATGGACAGAAGTTGCGGGTGGTCCTGCAAGTGCAATGGGAGCTATTAGCAAAAACATTCCCGATGCAGCTATTCTGAAACCTTCTGATTATAACCTGAAGTTTGAGTTAAATACGAAGAAGCCTTACAATAATAATGTGTTGAAAATTAATGTGGGGATACTGGGAGAAAATAACAACGCATATTTATGGAACCCGCCATACGATACAAAAGGTGAATGGCAAACAATTACAATTCCGTTTGATGAAATTGCTGCCAGCTATGGAACACCGCTGAGCGTAAGTCCAACGGGCTATTGGTGCAGGTTGCTTTTTCATGGTGGTGGTGAGCTTGATTGCGATATGTCTTTCGACAATTTCAGAGTTGTACCTAAGTTTATTAAGAAGTAAGAATTTCCTCTTCACAGCTGAAGATTAAAAAAATATAAAATGATAAAAATAATATTTAACACAAGATTGCTTTTACTGATTTGCCTTATTACGGCAGTTGGATTTGTTTCATCTTCCTGCAAAAAAGATAAGAATGCAAATTCAGGTAAGGTAGAATTGCTGAGTTTTGGTCCAACGGGTGCAATGCATGGAGATACATTGGTTTTTATCGGGATGAACCTCGATAAAGTTACTTCCATCCAATTCACAGGTGGAACGGGTGCAGCAGTTGATCAAGGCGTATTCACGGCAAAAACATCCGAGCTCATTAAGCTGATTGTACCACAGGCAGCTGAAAAAGGATTTGTTACATTAAAAACTCCGGATGGTGATATTGTAACAAAAACGATTCTGAATTTAAATGTGCTGACAACAGTAACATCTATCACAGCTCAGGCACGCCCTGGCGAAAACATTACCATTAATGGTAATTTTCTTAATTGGGTAGGCAGGATTACGTTTGCAAAGGATAAAATCGTTGAAACTTTTGTAAGTAAAACAAAAACTCAAATAGTTGTAACTGTACCTGCTGATGCTGAAACAGGCCCATTGGTTCTTTCTTATGGAGGAACTGATTCAGCTGATGTGCAGACTGCAGATACATTGAAAGTTACATTGCCATTAGTTACTTCAATGGCACCAATGCCGGTAAAACCTCTAACTAATGTAACTATTACCGGAACAAATCTTGACCTTGCAAAAAAAGTAATATTTACTGGAGTAGCAACTCCTGTAACAGTTTTTGTAAGTCAGTCTGCAACACAATTGGTAGTAAGAGTTCCCGAAACCGCTAAAAAAGGTAAAATAATTTTGGAGGCTGCTTCAGGTGTGAAAACAACAACCAGTGGCGATTTAGATATTGTGTTACCCCTTGTTACAACATTTTCACCAGCTCTAATTAATTTGGGAGCAAATATTACTATTACCGGAACCGATCTTGATCTGGTAAAAAAAGTTATTTTTTCAGGAGTAGCTGCACCTGTTACAGTATTTATAACACAAACTGCTACTCAATTAGTAGTGAAAGTTCCGGCAGGCAGCAGAATGGGTAAAATAAAATTAGAAACTGCTTCCGCTGTACAAACTACCTCTGGCAGTGATCTGGATGTAATATTACCAGTGGTTACATCTTTGTCACCAAACCCTGTATTTCCGGCAACGCCTCTTACTATTTCTGGAACAAGACTTGATATGGTAACTTCAGTTGCTTTTGAAAATGCTCCTGCAGTTACATCTGCATCATTTACGAGTCAAAGTGCATCTCAAATTGTTGTAACAGTTCCTACAGGTGTGTTAAGTGGGAAAATAACACTTGGTTTATCCAACCCTGCAGATACTGTAAAGTCATCAGAAAGTTTAGTGATAAGCGGTGGTACTCCTCCGCCAACTATTGCGCTTCCAATATATGATGATGCAGTTACTTCCAATTGGAGTGGAAGCGGTGGCTGGATAGGCGGCGGATGGGGTGGTACTGCTGATTATAATAATACTACTCCTGTAAGAGCAGGTACGAAGTCTGTAAAAATTACTTATACTGGGCAGTGGAGTTCTCCATTGCAATTGGGTCATAACGCTGGTTTCGGTTTAACTTTAGCTCCTTACACTACTTTTAAAATTTCCATCTATGGTGCTCCGGGAAGCGGCGGTAAAAAAATTAGTATAGGTGTAAATGGAGTGGATGGTCAAAATATTACTATTGTAGAAGGTGTATGGACCGATTATTCATTTCCAATTTCCGCTGTAACAAGCGCCTCATCAATAGGAGAATTAATATTAAAGGAATATACTGGCGGAACCTTTGGTGGATTTACAATTTATGTGGATGCCATTGGACTAAACTGACCTGATTGATAAATTGACAAAGAAAACCTGGTTGCTGTAAAACTTATGTCATACAGAGCCAGGTTTTTTTAAAACCCTTTTTTAATTTTTCCGAAACGTTCATATGAATAAATCACTTCTTATATTTTTTTGTTTTCTTTTCGCTTTTTTCTGCAGCCAGTTATTGCCTGCACAAACTGAAGCAAAAAGCAATTCAAAAGCTAATATGAAAAGTGAGGATACTTTTGCACCACTATCATTTATTACAACAAAGAATGGGCAATTCATTCTGCAAGGGAAACCTTATTACTACATCGGCGTCAATTACTGGTATGGTGGTTTAGTGGCAAATGATGCAAAAGGAAAAGAACGGATAAGAATAGAACTTGATTTTCTGAAAAGTAAAGGAGTGACCAATCTTCGTGTAATGGCCGGTGCTGAAGGAAAGGGACAGATCAACGGTGTTCCGAGAGTTGAACCGGCATTGCAGACAAAGGCAGGCGTATTTAGTACTGATCAATTAAAAGGGCTTGATTTTTTACTGGCTGAAATGGGAAAACGAAAAATGAAAGCCGTTATCTTTTTCAGTAATAACTGGGAATGGAGCGGAGGCTTTTTACAATACCTCAACTGGAATGGATTGATTACTGATTCTGTGCTGCAGCGTAAATTAAGCTGGGATGAAATGAGGGA
>JBEBHT010000126.1:0-10303 GCA_040081135.1 Lacibacter sp.
AAGAGACAGTCTTTATGCTTGCTGGCAGCACCAATCCTATGCAGAGTCGTTTAATCAATGGAGTAATTATTGTTAATTATACAGATGGAAGCTCTGACAAACTGGAATTGAAGAACCCGGAAAACTGGTGGCCCATTGAACAGGATTATTTTATAGATGAGTATGCATTTGCAACAGGAGCACCCCGGCCGATCCGTTTATCATTAAAGACTGGAGAAATAATTCCATCCAATTATAAATACACATCCATCAAAGGTTTTGCTAATTATGCGATTGATGGCGGTGCTGCCACAATTCTTGATCTTTCATTGAATCAAAACAAGCAGCTGAAGAACCTTGTTGTAAAAACCATTGCCAATGATGTTGTGATTGGGTTGATGAGTGTAACTTTAATCAGATGATCCATTTCATTAAGTGTTTAAATGAGTAATCAAACTGTATATATTAAGGCATCTGAAATGTTAGCAAAGTTTGAATCAATTCTCAACAGTGAAGGGTTTGCTGCAGGTAAATCAAAGATGCTTGCAGAAGTATTTATGCAAAATAGCATGGATGGTGTTTCCTCTCATGGAGTCAACAGGTTTAAACGGTTTGTAGAGCATACAAGAAATGGAATTGTAGATAAGAATGCAGAACCGGTGCTTACAGGAAAGTTCAATGGAATGGAGCAATGGAACGGACAGCTTGGCCCGGGAATTTTGAATGCGCAGTTTGCTGCAGATCAATCCATGAAACTTGCAAATGAATATGGTATTGGGTGTGTTGCTTTATCTAATACCAATCACTGGATGCGTGGCGGAACTTACGGATGGCAGGCAGCAAAGAAAGGTTTTGTATTTATAGGATGGACAAATACTACCGGGCTTATGCCGGCATGGGGTGCCGTTGATGCAAGGCTGGGAAATAATCCGCTTGTAATTGCAGTTCCTTTTCAACATGAAGCAATCGTTCTTGATATGGCTGTTTCACAATTTTCAAATGGTGCATTGGAGCTGAAAGCCATGAATGATGAAATGCTGAGTGTTGATGGTGGATATGATGAAGAGGGTCAACTTACAAAAGATCCTTCTGCAATTCTTGCTTCCAAACGTCCAGTTCCTGTTGGATACTGGAAAGGTGCCGGTCTTTCATTATTACTTGATTTGCTAACTGCAATGTTGTCTGGTGGATTATCTGCACATGAAATCACAAAGAAAGAAACAGAGCATAGTTTATCGCAGGTGTTTATTGCAATTGATCTTTCAAAGTTGCCCAATCATTCATCCATTCCTCAATTGATTGAACGTGTTATTGCAGATTATAAACAATCCATTCCGGCAAATGCTGAAGCAAAGATTACTTATCCGGGTGAACATGTTTTGCAGGCAAGAAAAAAAAATATTCAGAATGGAATCCCTGTATTGGAAAATATCTGGAATCAAATTTTAAACTTATAACGGAAAGTAATGAAACGAATTTATACAGCACTGGTCGGTTTGTTTTTTTTAAGTGGAGTTGTTGCACAGTCCGGCGACAGTGTTCGTGTGTTTGCCTATTTCAAAAATAATGGGCAGGATGGTTTGCACCTCGCATACAGTTTTGATGGGTTACAATGGAAAGCATTGAAGAATGACAGTTCTTTTTTAAAGCCTGTAGTTTCAAAAGATAAACTGATGCGTGATCCCTACATTATCCGTGGTACAGATGGACTCTTTCACATGGTATGGACAGTGAGCTGGAATGATAAAGGAATCGGTTATGCATCATCAGCTGATTTGATTCACTGGAGTGAACAGCAGTTTATTCCGGTGATGCAGCAGGAAGATTCAGCACGCAACTGCTGGGCTCCTGAAATTACCTATGATGCAAAGAAGAAGCAATACATGATCTATTGGGCAACAACCATCTCCGGTAAATACAAAGCCGATCCAAAAGTGGAGAGCGGTTACAATCACCGCATGTATTATGTGCTTACAAAAGATTTTAAAACCTTCAGCAAAACAAAATTACTTTACGACAAAGGTTTTAATGTAATTGATGCAACGATTGTTCCGGATGGTAAAAAGTTTATCATGTTTCTGAAAGATGAAACCAGAGAACCTGCACAGAAGAATATTAAAATTGCAACGAGTAAAAAAATCAATAAGGGTTACAGCAATGCATCTGCACCTATCACCGGTAATTACTGGGCAGAAGGTCCAACAACGTTAAAGTTGAATAATACCTGGATTGTTTACTTTGATAAATACCGTGATCATCAATACGGAGCTATACAATCAACTGATCTTATTAACTGGACAGATATTTCGGAAAAAATTTCCCTGCCAAAAGGTATCAGACACGGAACAATTTTTACAATAAGCAGGAAGGAATTTGAATTGCTGCCGAAATAGATGTTTATGTTGAAGTGTAATATGTTACTTTAATCAATATAATGCTAAACGCTTACTTATGAAGAAAAGCAATTTTTATCGTTCAGTTTCTCAAATCTTATTTGCAGCAGGAATGCTATCTGCTCCGTTTATAGTAAAATTCCCTCTTGCAATTTTTGTATGGGTCTTGATGTTACTTATAGCATCGCAACAAATGATTACCTATAAACAACTTTACATTATTGAAAACAATATTTCGGAAATTGAAGCAAAGATTCTTGTCCGTAAGCAAAAATTGATTGTTAGAATTATACAGGTTGCAATTTTGATCACAGCAGTTTTAATAGGCACTCAAACTTTTCACAAGATCAATTTTGAGTAAGAAATGTGAACCAGGTATGCCATATCTAACTCCCTAAGATAAATTTTGGCAGCATTCCTTTAGATATGGCATACCTAACAATTTTTACAATCAGAAATAAAGAATTTGAAAAGTTGAAAGCAGTTCAGTAAGCATTAAGCAATCTCTTTCACCTTGCTCACCATTAAACTGATTCCCAATCCGAGAAAGGCAATCACCATAAATGAATATTGCAATCCTGCTAACTCGGCAATATAGCCAATCAGCGGAGGCCCCATTAAAAACCCGAAGAAACCAATTCCTGAAACAGTAGCAATAGCAATGCCACTTGCTACCTGTGTTTGTTTACCTGCCGTGCTGTACATTAATGGAATAATACTGCTTACGCCAAATCCCACAATAAGAAAACCAATGGTAGCAGTTATGATATGGGGAAATAAAACCGCAGTCATCATCCCTGTAAAAATCAATACTCCACTCAGCTGCACCATTCTCTTTCGCCCAAAACGTTCAGCAAGTTTATCTCCCGTAAATCTTCCTGTAGCCATCATGATCATAAAAGAAGCATAGCCTAATGAAACCAATGAACCTTCAGCTTTTACCACATCTTTAAAATATACACCGCTCCAGTCGAACATACATCCTTCAGCACTTAAACAGCAAAAGGCGATCAATCCTAATTTCAGCAACAGTTTCTGCGGCCATTGCATTTGTCTGAAAGATGCAGCAGATCTGCTGGTGGCAGTTTGCAGTAAATATTTATTAAACGCAAGATTCATCAATATCACAAAGCCGGCAATGATCCAGAAATGTGCATAAGGTTTCAACGAAAGACGCATCATCAACGAACCGACTAAGGCACCTGTAAAACCAGCCACGCTCCACACACCATGAAACGATGACATAATTGGCCTGCCAAACAATGCTTCTGCATTTACAGCCTGTGTGTTTACAGAAATGTTGCAAAGATTGCCACTCAAACCAAAGCCATACAGGCAAAGAGCAAGTTGCCAAGGTGCATTCACCAATCCAATAAAGGTTAACACAAGAGCATATAATACAGCTGCAATCCGTAATACATTTTTACTTCCAAACCTTGTAACAATTCTGCCGCTGAAAGGCATCATCGTCAATTGACCCAGTGGTAATCCCAGTAAAATACTTCCTAAGCCGGCTTCTGATAAATGAAGTGCTGTTTTAAGATCAGGTATGCGGCTTGCCCAGCTTGCAAAACAAAGTCCCTGGCAAAAAAAGAAGACCGAAACGGCAATTCGCATCTGCAGTTTGGAATACTGGCTTGGTAATGGTGAGATGGTGATCAATGATTTAAGGAAAACGCAAATTTACTTGAAAACCGTTCATCATAAATATTATCTGTCTGCCTGAAAACAACTGCTTTTGCAGGATGCCGCAGGACGGATAAGCTTCTTTGAGTAAGTACTTTAGTCAGCTAAACTATTGCCATGTTTCGCTTGCCGGGTTTACGTTTCCTTTTCCTGAGTTTATTGCTTTTCTGCACATCCGGATTAGTTGCACAATTAAAAATTCCGGCCGTTTTTTCAGACAATATGGTTCTTCAGCGTGAGAAACCATTGCCTGTTTGGGGAAAAGCCAGTCCCGGAACAAGCGTCACTGTTTACTTTCTTTCACAACAAAAAACTGCAATCGCACATAAGGACAGCAACTGGTCGGTTACATTAGATCCATTACAACTTTCTGTAACTCCTGCTGATCTTGTAATCAAAGGTGAATCAACCATTACGTTTCATAATGTATTGGTTGGTGATGTATGGCTTTGTTCAGGACAGAGTAATATGGAATATCCATTAGACAGAACTTTGAAAAAATATGCAGCACCAAAAAACGGAACGGATCTTTCAGCAGATGAAGTAAATAAACCGAACAAGCCAAGTGCTATCCGTTATTTATATGTGGAACGTGTACTGAACAAATTTCCTGAACTGCCAACAAAAGGATGGAAAGATGGAAACGATACAATTGTAAGATATGTTTCTGCCATTGGTTATTTCTTTGCCAAAGAAATATATGAAAAAACAAATGTGCCCATCGGTATTATTTCAACTTCATGGGGTGGAACAAGAATTGAACAATGGACTCCTGATTGGGCTTATCAGCAATCGCCTGTGTTTAAAGATTCAGTAGCATCACCTAACTACAAAATCGATGGCATGCATCCCGGCCAGATGTATAAGGGAATGATGGAGCCGTTGATTCCATTTGCAGTAAAAGGAGTGCTGTGGTACCAGGGCGAAAGTAATTGCATGATTGAAGACCAGGGTGCCTACGTTGAAAAGTTTCGTTTGTTTGTAAATGCATGGAGGACTTTACTGAAAGATGAACAACTGCCTTTTTATACCGTGCAGATTTCACCTTTTTTATATACGTCAAGAAAAGATCCAAAAAAACACAGTGCTGATCTGTTGGCAAAGTTTTGGGAAGCACAAACAAACTGTTTAACAGTTCCTAACACAGAAATGATTGTAACAACCGATCTGGTTGATAATTTAAAAGATATTCATCCTTCATACAAATGGGTTGTTGCACACCGGTTGGCTTTACAGGCAATGACAAAATCTTATGGTGATCAGTCAACTGAAAGTTCAGGCCCGCTTTTTCAATCAGCGAAACGGAAGAAGAATAAACTCATACTTAGTTTTTCTCATGCTGGAAATGGATTGATCAGCAGCGATGGACAACCGTTAACCTGGTTCAGCGTTGCAGGCAAGGATGGAATATTTGTACCTGCAACTGCGGTAATAAAAAATAATACAGTTGAAGTTTTTTCAGCAGAAATAAAAAAGCCGAAGTATATACGCTTTGCATGGAATGAAGCAGCACAGCCTAATTTCTTTAATAAAGACGGGCTGCCCTGTGTGCCATTTAGAACAGATCATTTATAAAAAGTAAATCATGCTATTTAGAAGAATCAGTTTATTGTTTATTGTTTTTATAACTGTAACTGCATCTGCACAGGTTGCCACTGCACCCGCATGGGTAAAGAAAGTGGGTGCAAGATCATTCCCATCTGCTAAAACAATTTATACTGTTAATAATTACGGAGCAGTAAGTGATACGGTAACAGTTAATACAAAAGCAATTCAGAAAACAATTGATGAATGTGCTGCAAAAGGCGGAGGTGTTGTTGTGTTTAAACCCGGTACTTATGTAACCGGTGCTTTGTTTTTAAAGAATAATGTTCATTTGCGTATCGACAAAGGCGTATTGATTCTTGGATCAACAAATTTTGGTGACTATCCTGATATTGATACCCGTGTTGCAGGCATAGAAATGATCTGGCCCGCCGCATTAATCAATGCAATCAATGTAAAGAATGTAGCGATTACCGGTGCAGGAATTATCAATGCAAGAGGAAAGTTCTGCTGGGACAAATACTGGACAACTAGAAAAGAGTATGATGCAAAGGGACTCCGATGGATTGTTGATTATGATGTAAAACGTGTAAGAACATTGCTGGTACAAAATTCATCTGATGTTACTGTTAAGGGATTAACATTTAAGAACGCCGGTTTCTGGACTGTGCAGTTACTGTATTCAAACAACTTAACTGTTGATGGAGTAGTGATTAAAAATAACGAAGATGGAAGCGGACCGAGTACAGATGGTATTGATGTAGATTCATCAAGCTGGGTGCTGATTGAAAACTGTGATATTGATTGCAACGATGATAATTTTTGTTTGAAAGCTGGAAGAGACTGGGATGGATTAAGAGTGAATCGTCCGACAGAATATGTGGTGATCAGAAAATCTATTGCACGAAGAGGGGCAGGACTTGTAACCCTTGGCAGTGAAACATCAGGGGGCATCCGTCATATCTATTGTACTGATCTTGTGGCAAAGCATACCGATAATGGCTTGCGGATAAAATCAGCAACCACAAGAGGAGGAACAGTGGAAGATGTATATTTTGTAAACTCTGTTTTAGATTCAGTACGTAATGCGTACCAGTTTAATCTCAACTGGTATCCTGCTTACAGTTATTCTGAGTTGCCCAAAGGATACACCATGGAAACAATTCCTCCGCATTGGAAATCCATGCTGCAAAAAGTGACTCCTGCTGAAAGAGGAACTCCCTATGCAAAGAATTTTTACATTCAGAATGTAAAAATCACCAACGCCCAGAAAGGTTTTGAAGTAAACGGATTAGTGAATTCACAAATCGAAAATTTCCAGTTTCTGAATTCTTGCCTGTCAGCGGCTACTTTGGGAACAATGGAGTTTGCAAAGGGATGGAAGTTTACCAACACAGTTATTGAAATAACAAAACCGGAAGAAAAAAAGAAGACAGCAGCAGGTATTGAAGAGCAGGAACGTCTAAAACAATAGAAGTTAATAATTAATAATTTAAAATTGAAAATGAAAAAATATTTATTGCTGTTTACCTGTTTGTTTGTACTGATTCAAACAAAGGCACAATACCAGATGGAGTATCTTACCCGTGGCGTGTATGCAGTTAACAGCGGTAATGGAAAAGTATTTGTAAGCTGGCGTTTGCTGGGCACAGAAAACAATGATCTATCGTTTAACCTGTACCGCACTGTAAATGGTAAGACTGCAAAGCTCAACAAAGCTCCTTTGCAAACTGCAACAGGATTTACTGATGAATCAGTTGATACAAATGCTGTAAACATTTATACAGTAAAAGCAATCATCAATAAGAAGGAAGAACAAAAGGGCTCATCCTTTACCTTACAGGCAGCAGCAAAACCATATTTGTCAATTCCATTGCAAACACCGGCCGGTTATTCTGCCAATGATGCAAGTGTGGGCGATATGGATGGAGATGGTGTGTATGAAATTGTCGTTCATATGACGGGAAGAGCAAGAGATAATTCACAGGCAGGCAATACTGATGTTGCCATTTTTCAATGTTATAAACTGGATGGAACTTTTTTGTGGCAGATAAATCTTGGAAAAAATATCCGTGAAGGAGCACATTACACACAGTTCATGGTATATGATCTCGATGGAGATGGAAAAGCAGAGATCGCTATGAAAACGGCTGATGGAACAATTGATGGAAAAGGAACAGTGATTGGCGACAGTACAAAAGATTATCGTAACCAGCGTGGTTATATATTAAGTGGTCCTGAGTTTCTTACAGTGTTTAACGGTCAAACAGGTGCTGCCATATCAACAGTGAGTTATGATCCTCCACGATATCCAACTTCTCTCAACCCAACAGAATACGAACTAAAGACAATGTGGGGTGATGGTTATGGTAACCGCATGGATCGTTTTCTTGCATGCATTGCCTATCTCGATGGCAAACATCCTTCTTTAGTAATGTGTCGTGGTTATTACACAAGAACTGTTTTGGCTGCATGGGATTTGAAAGATAAAAAATTAGTGAAACGTTGGGTATTTGATTCAAATGATCCCGGTAATAAACCTTATGCGGGACAAGGCAATCATAATTTGTCTGTAGCAGATGTCGATGATGATGGAAAAGATGAAATTGTATACGGGCAAATGACCGTAGATGATAACGGTAAAGGTTTATACACAACAGGTATTGGTCATGCAGATGCATTGCATGTCAGTGATCTTGATCCACAACGTCCGGGGCTTGAAGTGTTCAGTATCCAGGAACGTTTTGGCGATGCAGGTGCAAATTTCCGTGATGCAAAAACTGGTGAAGTGATCTGGAAAAAATCTTCTGTAAAAGCTGGCGATGACGGTGAAGGACCGGGTCGTGGTTTGGCATTGGATGTTGATCCCCGTTATCCCGGTTTTGAATGTTGGGTAGCTGGTGCAGGCATTAGTGGAATGTTTGATAATAAAGGAAATGTGATTGCTGAAAAAACACCTGCATGCAATATGGGCATTTATTGGGATGGCGATGCACTCAGTGAAATACTGAATGGGGTTAACATCAGTAAATGGGATTATGTAAACAGTACAACAGTTAAACTATTTGATGGCCGTGACTATAATTGTGTAAGTAACAATGGAACAAAATCAAATCCATGTTTGAGTGCCGATTTGTTTGGCGATTGGCGTGAAGAAATTGTTTGCCGCACAACCGACAGTAAAGAACTACGGATTTTCTCAACATCAATTCCAACCGAAATTAAATTGTATACACTCATGCATAATCCGCAATACCGTTTAAGTATTGCCTGGCAGAATGTGGCTTACAACCAACCTCCACACGTAAGTTATTATATTGGTGAAGGAATGAAGATGCCGGTAAAACCTAACATTACAATTACAGGAAAAAAATAAAGTATGCAGTCTGAAAAGTTTAAGCGATTTACAAAGGTTTTTCAATTGCCTGTATTGTTTGCAGTCATGAGTTCTTTTCTGCTGCTTCAACCGAACAGACCCACCATCTATATTATTGGCGATTCAACAGTAAGAAATACCAACCGTCCACAATGCGGCTGGGGCGAAATGATTGGAGAATTCTTTGATTCAACGCAGATAAGGATCAGCAACCAGGCAATGGCCGGTCGAAGTACCAGAACTTTTATCAAAGAAAAACGCTGGGATAAAGTATTGTCAACACTTACAGAAGGCGATTATGTACTCATACAGTTTGGTCATAATGAAGGCAGCAAACCTGATACTTCAAGATCAGGGTACCGTGGAGTATTAAGAGGTACCGGTGATGAAACAGTTGAATTGACATGGAAAGACAGTACAGTTGAAACAGTACACACATATGGCTGGTATTTGAAGAAGTTTATTAAAGATGCAAAAGCAAAAGGTGCAAGACCCATCATCTGTTCAATGATTCCCCGCAACCAGTTTGTTGAAGGCAAAGTAAAAAGAGCGGATAAAGATTTTGGCAAATGGGCAAAAGAAGTTGCTGAAAGTGAAGATGTTTTCTTTGTTGACTTAAATGCAATTACTGCAGATAAATATGATGTGCTGGGTCCCGAAGAAGTAAAGAAGTTTTTTCCCGGCGATCATACACATACCAATGTGGAAGGTGCGAAAGTAAATGCAGCATCTGTTGTACAGGGCATTCGCAACCTGAGCGACAGGTTACCATTAATTAGTTATCTTAAAAAGTAAAGGCAGAACATAAATTTATAAGTATGAAACTCAATAAGCTGTTATTCATTTCCGTTGTTCTTGGAATCTTGTCATTTACAATGATGCAATCCAAACCGGTGTTTTATATTATTGGTGATTCAACGGTACGTAACGGAGATGGTACAGGAAGAAACGGGCAATGGGGCTGGGGTAGTTTTATTGCTGATTATTTTGATACAGCCAAGATCAGCATCAGCAACCAGGCGATTGGCGGAAGAAGCAGCCGTACATTTATTACCGAAGGAAGATGGGATAAGATCATGGCAACACTAAAGAAAGGTGATTATGTAATTATGCAGTTTGGTCATAATGATGCAGGTCCGTTAGATGATACAGCAAGAGCAAGAGGAACAATTCGTGGTATTGGTAACGACAGTTCAGAAGTTTATAATCCCATCCGTAAAATAAAGGAAACGGTTTACAGTTATGGCTGGTATATGCGTAAGTATGTGCGTGAAGCAAAATCGAAAGGGGCTATCCCGATTGTTTGCTCTCTTGTTCCCCGTGA
>JBEBHT010000127.1:0-10290 GCA_040081135.1 Lacibacter sp.
GTATAAGAGACAGATTGTATTGTCATCTTTCTTAATTCCTGTTATCTCCCATTTATAAGAAAGGCGGCCAAAAAACTGAGTTTGTCCACTGGTATTTGCTTTAAGAGTTATACCATATCCTGGTGGATTTACATATTCATCAAGATATTTATGCGTTCGCCTATTATAACCACAAACAACTTCTGTTTCATTTGTAAAAGATTCAGGTGGATTAAAGCGGGGGTGGAGATTCCAATCGAAACTAACTGTTAATCTTAATTTTGTCTTAGATTCTTCTTTCGCAATCTGTTCGGTTGTTTTTTTAGCATTTGACATCATAAAACATGTCAAAACCAATACGGAGATGTGTATAAGAGACAGGTTTATAATTATAGCCTACTCTCTTCCAGGTTTTCGGCAATCCCTGTTTATTATTTCACTTATAACTCAAACTTACTTCCCAACAAAGCCTTTCCAACTTCATAACTGCATTTACCAGGGGCATACACAGCAACGGCTATGATCCTTTATGAAGTGATGAAGCAGAGAATATAACAGATTACATTACGATCATCCTTCGAAAGACCTGATGATATCAACTTGTTTTTAATCAGCAGATTCTTTAACCGTTTAAAGAATCTGCTGAAACCATTTTTCTTTTTTGGAATAACGGTAACGGCTTCATGCCCTGTTCCATTTTCTTCTTTTCTCCTTTGTTCTTCAAGTATATATTTCAGATCGCCTTTTGTCTCGTCAAAGAAATGTTCCATAAAATTGCTTTGCTTTAAAATCTATTTTCTATTTCGTATTAGATAGCCAACCTTAATTCCAAAATAACTGTTTCTGAATGATGCAGATCCTGCATCGCCCGGCACAAGATTATTTATACTTCTATTATAGTTTACGGCAACCTGAATACCCGAAGAAAACTCGTATCCGCCCAAAATATTCAATGACAATTCAAATGGCTTAAGATCATCTTCATCTTTATTGCCAATTTCAATTTTATATTCCTCTTTATCTACATACTGTCCATCTGAAGATGTGGATCTTGCTTTACCTTTTAAAGCAAATCCCGCTGAAGGTCCGGCACCAATAAATAAATGCCCTTTTTTAACAGGAGCTTTATATACAAGATTCAGCGGTATTTCGAGATAATTCAGCAGCAAGTTTGACTCCATTGAATAATTACCATCAGTTTCTTTCTGTCTGAGACCTTTTTGAACATAATTTATTCCCGGCTGAACGCTGAAATTATGACCGGCAGGAATATCAACCATCATACCGATGTTAAGACCAATGCGGTAGTCAGCTTTTTCCTTTTCATCATCATACTTGATAGCTACATTGGCAATCGCAATACCAGAATTAAAACCAAACCTGGGAGATTGTGCTTTTACGGCAACAGTACTAATGATAAGTGCTGCAGTGAATGTTAAACTCTTTTTCATGTTTTTAAATTTTTAATGTAAGTAAATTGTCAATTGACAGATCAAACCTACTTGCATTGAAAGGCGATTCATAATTGGTCTTTACAGTTCAGTTATTTCAATAAGGATAAATACTCTAAAGCGGGTATATCCATTTACTTTCACAGTTTGAAATTGCAGGATATAAGAATTTTTGTCTTTGTTTTATTCTTTTTTACTTAAGTAGATTCACAATTTTGCAGAAACTGCAATTATTAACTGAACTAATATAAATACATGCCTATGTCTCAATTTGACTGGCAGATAATCAATAGTAACATAACATGCTTACTATAACAGTGCAGAAGGAATTAGCTTATTCATTTTTTTAAACCACAGCCCTGGAACTAAGGCTATCAACATCATACTGGAATAAGCAGCAGGTAATTCGGGTGATTCAGCATGATCAAGCAGGGTTTCATAACGATGTGACGGGTGGAGATGATGATCGGCATGCTTATCTAGCTGAAATAAATTAAAGCCTGCTTTCGCATGGGTATTCCCCCATGCATGGAATGCAGAGATACGCTCATACTTTTGATTGTCGATTTCTTTTCGTTGTAATCCATAGTGTTGCAGGTAATCAGCCATATGCAGCAGTACAATTGCAACTGCACTCTGAATAAGGTAAAACAAAAGCAAATGCCAGTTTCCAACTGCAAATAATAAGCAATACAATAAGAGATGAATAAGTATATGCTGAGCAACCCGATTTTGAAAACTGATGATTCGTTTTCCTCTCCTTTTTAAACGCTCCACTTCTATTCTCCACGCATTAACAGCTGTAAACTTTACTGATCTTGGTAAGAAATGATAAAAGGATTCATTCATTGCAGCGGCATGTGGATCGTCTGGTGTACAGGCATATACATGATGCCCTTTTACATGTTCAATTCCGTAATGAGGATAATTGTTTTGCAGTAATAACAGCCAGGCAGCGGTTTTTTCAGGAATCGTGTGTCGATGTACAAATTCATGTGCAAGAGTAAAACCAAGTACCCCATTTATGATACCCAGTGAAATGGCAGATCCTGCAAATTCAATCAGCGTAAGTTCCTTTGACCACAAAAGAAAAAATACAGAGGAAAATAAAAGAACAGGTACAAAGAGCAGGGGAATAAGACGGTAAAAAAAAATCTTTCCCGGTCTAAGTTTAGCCGCCTGATGTTCATTTTTAAGGGGTAAAAATAAACATAGTACCGGATGAATAACAAAACATAAAAAAGGAGTTAGAAAATTCCAGAATGATCCTGCCAACCAGCCAATGAAAAGTGCCAGTGGTAAAATGAGATACCTGAAAAAAACTAATGGTGACATCTTTTTTTTTTAAAGTGAAGAAGAAAAAGCAGCACATCCATTTAACTTCATTTGATGGATTTTTTTTTGCAGATCGCCGCCAAGGGATGAAAATAGTTTCTTTTGACAGAACGGACAGTTGTGAACATCTCCATCCATATCAACATAGAGATAATCAACACCACCTCCAGAACAACCAATGCTTCGTCCGTAATATCCGGGATAAGCTACTATTGGATAATCTGTATAGGCACTGTTGTAATTGATAGTTTCATAAAACTCATTCAAAAGAGAATGATCAACAGCGGTTAACTGAACAGCTTTACCTGAATAATGTCCAACTGCTCTTGGTTCAAGAACCTGTATAAATGATACACCATACTTTTTTGCAAGCGCTGCGTAAGCCAACAGATTTTCCTTACTAATAAACTCCCTGGTAGCACAAAGCGAAAAGCAAACCGGCAGTCCTGCTTTACGGGCATTGGTTACAGCAATCAAGGCTTTGTTGTATGCATTTTTTACTCCTCTGAATCGATCATGATTATCTGCCAGATGATGATCAAGGCTGATGGTTATTCCTGTAAGTCCGTTTTGTTTTAATGCCTTGGCTTTCTCATAGGTAAGGCTGTAACCGGTTGTATACAACCAATAATCAATACCATCTGGTGATTCCTGCAACAAAAAAAGTAAGTCTTTAAATCGATTGAGCGGCTCTCCTCCGGTTAGCTGTACCTGCGACACACCTGCCTGGTAAAACCGTTTTACAATTGCAACTAAGTCATCTTTCAATAGTGTTTCAGCCTGATTGAGATGCTCCCACTCATAGCAATGTTCACACTGAAAACCGCACTTTTTCGTAATGCCGAAAATTATAGTATGAAGGGTGGGAGTTGATGAATCATTCATTCGTGTAAGTTGCCGGTTCACATACCTGTTAAATGATACAGAAGGCCAGCCGGGAATATTATAGCCGGCATAAAAACGAAAACCATTTCGAACAAATTTCTTCAAAACAAATCCGTTTCGGTACTGATTACGCAATTGTTTTAGTTTGTTTAACTCAAAAAATGCCTTAAAAGGGTTACCTGTTTTTTTAAAAGAAATTAAAAAAATATTCAACCAAATCAGTAACCGAACAAATTTCTGCAGCCTACCAGCAGTTGTGTGGTTTGGATGTACTATAACATCATTTTCAAATGCAGGTTTTTCATTTACAGTTAGCTCAAGGCTTCTTTTATCTGTTCGGTCAGAGACAATTGGTAACGCTGTTTGAATCTGGGATTGCATCATACATGAGTTTGAAAGTGTAATTAATTTATACCAGCCAGTGAATTAACAGAGTGGCTATTTATCTTCTTGTACAACTGCAACCCATATGCAGGAAACCTCCCAGGCTTCCTGAACTGCTTTAGAAAACCAAAATCAGGTTCATGTTGAAAATTCCTTACATGCTCATAATAACCTTTTGTTTCCAGCACATAGCTTTGCTGAAGTGATGTATCTGCTTTATGAACTTTTCTGTAAGTAAGTGCAGCAACATTTCCAACTTCCGGTTGACTTAAAAAAATACCGTCTTCCCTTCCTAACTGGTATCTTACATCCCTGTTAGTTTCATCTACGGCAGCCTCCGGTGTGAGAACTTCAACTTCAAACTGATCATTTGCAGTGTAGTCAATAGCAGTATAGTCAATTTCCCAAAACATAAAGCCAGAGCTAAGTTTTATTTCCACTTCATTTGTGTAAACAGAAGAAAGATCAAGAGGAATAACTGTTTCACGAAAAGCGAGTGGCCCAACAGTTGTAAGCATTGATTGCCTTTCCCAGCCAGCCATTGAATGTACGTTAACCGATAAGGGTATATTCTGGTTGTTTACCCATTTCAATAATTCGTTGGCTGATTTTTTCTTTTGCAGCTGAACAAAGTGATTGTAATATGTACCCATATTCATGGCCATTTCTCCATACAAGAGATCAAGAAAATAAGTATTTTTTAATCGTAATATCAACTTCGCCTGCTTCGCCTTTAGGGGCTTTTTAAAACGGAGTGTAATTTCATTCAGAGCATTTTTGCCTAATGTGTCATCCATATAAACACAACTACGGTCATTCGCCATAACAGCATTCAACACATTTTTCTGATTAAGCATAGCGAATACCGGAAACTCCGGTTGCGAAATACTGTAAAGATTTCCTTTTTCATCAGCAGCAACCCTTGAATTTTTTGGATGACTGATCACCCACAAATTTGCCAGATCTGTGTATTGTCTTTCTTTCAGCTCATTACTGATTTTTACCTGCAGGCTGCCATCCTTAAATGGTGCCATACGTAAGGGTAGATAATCTTTTCGACTCAGCTGAGGGTAGATGGCTCCACCGAATATCTCACCCTGAAGAGAGAAATCATTGCCATCATATGCACTTACGAACGGGCAGGATGATTTTGTAGCAAGTATAATAATTGTTGTAAGTACAGCTGCTCCTAAAACAGAGCCAATAGTGCCAATAACATAACTATTCGTAGTCCTTTTTTTATCATGCTGAATTACTTCGATTTTCTGAACTTGTGAAAGTTGCAGTTCGTAAGCACCCGGTACAGCTTTTGCATCGCCGGAAGTATAAAAATGAACTTCGTTAATAATTTCACTCCGCTCTGTATTTGATTTACTGTACTTTTTCTTTGCCCGGTTTTTTGTACTAAAATAAAATTGGTGATCAGCAGGCAATGTTTCAAGTATGCATGAAACTGTATAGTTTTTATTATTGAGTTTTATATCCTTCATATGAAAACTGTTTTTATCGCTCTGCAGGATAAAATAACGGTTTAAGCTCTGCAAACTATCCAGGCCTGAGTAGGCAGCAGTGTTGGGATCTTTTTTTAGTGTTACCACTTTGTAATAATTACATGCTGCTATAATCAGAATGCAAATTGAAAACAGGCTCAATGATTTAAAATAATTTGTTTGCATAACAGTTAATTTAGTGATGATGAAACATGACTTGGACAATACATTTAAAAGGCATACCCGACACTGATACAGAAACCGCTGTTCTTTAAAGTTCTTTCCGGTCTGTTGCTGACATTCATCAATCCCAGATTATAGTTCACTTCAACAGAAAAGCCAATCGGGAACTGATAGCAGCTGATTAAATTCAATCCCATGTCAAACGATTTAACCTGTGTGGACATCGGACCGTCAGTATCCAGAAATTTCATGGCAGGCATCGGGCCTCCACCAATTAAAAACTGTCCGGATCGGGTAGGTATTCTGTAGTTAATATTTAACGGGATTTCTATGTAGAATAAATTGACCGGAGAAACGTATGAATAATCATAGTTAGTGTTGTTATACGATTCCCTCGCACCTTTTATAATTAATACCATTTCCGGTAAAAACACGATGTTTTTACCGATTGGGACAAAGAGCCTTAGGCCTCCTGCAACAGATGTTTTAGTTTTGAAATGATAGGTATCACCTGAAGTATCAGTATAAGATGATGGGCGAATGTTTGACATTCCCATCCCTGTTTTTATTCCAAATGAGACATTGGATATCTTATCCTGTGAAAATCCCGTCAGGGAAGAAAAAAAGCAAAGGAGTATTATGCTGCAATTTCTAACCGACAAATTTAAAACTGAAAGCTCGATGTGTGCATTTTTTTCTTGAATTACATTTTGCATAAAAACAGGTTTGATTGGTAACTAATAATGAACGAGTTTTCATTTGGCAACAGATGCAATGCAGTCAGTTTATTTCATTAGGTTAAGCAAGCAGTATAAGTGTTTTACAGCAGATCAAACCTACTCTTACAAAAACCAGGTTCATAATTGATTCGCAGACTTATTCCTCAGCAATTAATCATAATACCTCAAAGAGGTAGTAGAACTGTAGTTTGAATAATTGCATTTTGCAGAAAAAGTCTATATATTTAGAAGAATTAGTAATTTCTGCAAATCTTCTTTAACCCAACTTGCAGAAAACCCCAAAACCAACCAATCATGGATACCGCAAATCCACAGGTACTGTTTTTTCAGCACATCAAGACATCTCTGCCTTCACATGTTTCAATGGTAGATGAAATTGCAGACGTATTGCATATCAGTAACGATAGTGCTTACCGGCGTATAAGAGGTGAGAAAGAAATTTCGTTAACAGAACTGAAAACCCTGAGTGAACATTTCAAAATTTCTATTGACCAGGTGCTGAATCTGCAGAATGAGATGGTTGTTTTCAGGGCCCCTGAAATAAATGAAGAAAGCTTTGAATTCTCCGACTATCTGAAAGCAATGCTTCAATACATGAAGTATTTCAATACGTTCAGCAATAAAAAAATGCACTATTTCTGTAAGGATATTACATTTTTTCATTTTTATCTGTTCCCTGAAATTGCGGCTTTTAAAACTTTTTTCTGGAGCAAAACAATTAAAGATCATCCTGATTACCGCAGCAAACTATTTTCCCTGGAAGAATATCCTTTGCTCGATTGTTTTCAACTTGGACAGGAAATCATTAAGGAGTATAACAAAATACCATCGCTTGAATTATGGAATGCGGAAAGTATTATCAGCACCATCAGCCAGATTCAATATTACAAGGATGGCGGATATTTTAAACATAAAGAAGATGTAAACATCATTATAGAATCTTTTCAAAAATGTCTGGACCATATTCAGCTGGAAGTTGAAAAAGGCATCAAGTTTATGCCCGGCGATAATGAAATTGTTTACAGGGCACCGCTTCAGTTTTATGTAAATGAAGTAATTATTGGCAGCAACACCATTCTGATGGAACTGAATGAAATGAAGCTATCATTTGTAACCTATAATGTACTGAGCTATATTATAACCAAAGATGAACGGTTTACCCAAAAATCGTTTGAAAATTTCTTCACCCTTGTAAGCCGCTCACACCAGATCAGTGGAACGGGTGAAAAGGAACGGAATAAGTTCTTTAATAAAATGCGTGAAAAGATGGACTCCCTTAAGGTTTAAGACTGACGCTTCGCTTACTTTTGCAAGACCATTATGATGAAAGAACAAAGGCTAATACTGATCGAATGCCCCCGTGATGCCATGCAGGGATGGAAGACAATTATCCCAACTGAAAAAAAGATTCAGTACATCAATACATTACTGCAGGTTGGTTTTGATACCATTGATTTCGGCAGTTTTGTTTCAGCAAAAGCAATTCCTCAAATGGCCGATACAAAGGAGGTTGTAAGGAATTTGGATTTGGGAACCGGTAAAACAAAGTTACTTGCCATCGTTGCAAACGAACGTGGAGCAGAAGAAGCAGTTGTATTTGATGAAATTACTTATCTCGGATTTCCCTTTTCAGTTTCAGAAACCTTTCAGCAGCGAAACACCAACAGTTCAATCAGTGAATCATTAGAAAGGGTAGAGGCCATTCAGGAACTTTGCATCAAAAATAAAAAGCAGTTAGTAGTTTATTTGTCCATGGGGTTTGGAAATCCTTACGGTGATAAATGGAGCGAAGAAATTGTTTTTGAATGGGCCGAAAAACTGGTGGCTTTAGATATTGAAATACTTTCTTTAGCCGATACTGTTGGATTGGCAACAGCTGAACAGGTGAAACGAATGACTGCTTATTTAATTCAGCAATTACCAGAAACAGAAATCGGCGTTCACCTGCATTCAACTTCATTTAACTGGAACGAAAAATTAGAAGCTGCATATACTGCAGGCTGCAAACGTTTTGATGGTGCACTAAAAGGAATTGGCGGATGCCCGATGGCCAATGACGAACTGGTGGGCAATATGGATACCGAAAAGATGATCCGTTTTTTTAAAACAGAAAATGATCTGCATTTAAACAAAGAAGCCTTACAAAAAAGTCTGCGACTGGCAGACGAACTATTCAACTGATGAACTTTCTCACAACTATTGATATTAAACCTTTGCCGGCACCGATCACTTATCATCATAAGATCATGCTGGTTGGGAGTTGCTTTACAGAACATATTGGCAATAACCTGCAGGAGCTGAAATTTCAAACTCTGCAGAATCCAAATGGGATTTTGTTCGAGCCAATGAGTGTGTGCAGCAGTTTGGTTTCTTATATACAATGTAAACAATACAGTGAGCAGGATCTGTTTCAATATAATGAACTCTGGCAAAGCTGGAACCATCACAGTCGTTTTTCTAATCCTGATAAGGAAGCCTGTCTTACACAAATCAATCAATCGCAGCAGAAAGCTCATGAGTTTTTAAAGGATGCAGAATGGATCATTATTACGCTTGGTTCTTCCTTTGTATATAAATTGAAGGAAACAGGTCAGTTTGTTGCCAATTGCCATAAAGCACCGGCCCAGTGGTTTGATAAATATCTCATCCCGATTAATGAACAGATTGCCACATTAGATAATACACTGCACCAGCTGTTTCATTTTAACCCAAAGCTGAAGATCATTTTTACCATCAGCCCGGTAAGACATCTCAGGGATGGCGTGGTTGAAAATAACCGCAGCAAGGCCCGCCTGCTTGAAACGGTTCATCACCTGGTAAACAAGTTCGACCGGCTGTTTTATTTCCCGGCTTATGAACTGGTGATTGATGTACTGCGTGATTACCGTTTTTATGATATTGACCTGGCACATCCCAATTATGCCGCCACTCAGTTTGTAATGGAAAAATTTTCTGATTATGCGTTCCAGGAATCGACCGTGCAATTAAGTAAAGAAATCAAACAGATTGTTACGGCCAAAAACCACAAACCATTTCATCCCGGTTCCAATCAGCATCAGCAGTTTTTAAAGCAGCAATTGGAAAGGGCATTATTACTTGCGGATGCTAATCCTGATCTTGATTTCAAACCTGAGCTTAGCTACTTTGAAGAGGCAGTGAAACAGATATTTCTTTGAGACTGACACTTGGCAAAATTAGGATATTTGCCGTATAATTAATATTATGTTAACCACTTCACAGTCAACGCATTGTGAATAACAATTTTTTCATTTATTCCTGAAAATTCAATAGATTTGATATTGAGCGAAAGAATCTACATTGAGCATTTGTAGATGTAAAAAAGAGCCGGTGGCTGACTGGTAAGGCGGAAACCTTGCAAATTTTCCTACACAGGTTCGAATCCTGTCCGGCTCTTTTTTAACTTCAACTTGCTGAATAACTATCAGCCATTGAAGTGTAAAGTTACATGAAAAAATTATTATTCACAGCCGCCCACTCCCCCTATTTAACGATTGTTAAGGTAAAATATACAATCGTTAAATCACAAGCCCGTGGTTAGACATAATATAAAGTTATCAGCGATCGCTGCTTTAACACGCATACTCCTAACCAATGAGGGGAAGGCAAAATTTCCAACAGCACAAAGCCATGAAATAAATTTTGCCTTCCCCTCATTGGAAAGTCATAAGCTGACAGGTTTACTAACGGTAACATATAAAGTGCAGCGACACTTATAACTAACTTTTATGTTAACCACTTCACAGTCAACGCATTGTGAATAACAATTTTTTCATTTATTCCTGAAAATTCAATAGATTTGATATTGAGCGAAAGAATCTACAT
>JBEBHT010000525.1:0-2280 GCA_040081135.1 Lacibacter sp.
TTGTTGTGCAGGAAAACCTGATTGATGCTCCGCAGTTTTTAAAGGACGGCGGCGAGGTTTCTATCCTTATTAATACAGAAACTGATTTGCCAATGACGGTTGAATTACCCGATAAAATTGTGATGTTGGTTACCTACAGCGAGCCGGGCATGAAAGGCGATACAGCTACCCGTACATTAAAAGCTGCTACCATTGAAACCGGCGCCACCGTTATGGTTCCCTTATTTGTGAATGAAGGCGAATTGATCCGCATCAACACAAAAACAGGCGATTATGTAGAAAGAGTAAAAGAGTAATTTTTTTAAAATATCAAAAAGGGGCATTTTCATCAAAATGCCCCTTTTTTCATTCAAAATGCCTTGTTTTTGATCAAAAACGCCCTGTTTTTGACTGATTTTTTAGGAAAAGCGGGAATTCTGGATTGTAATTCCCTACCTTAGCCGCCCGTTAATATTGTTCAATTTAAAAAACCTCACGAACATGGATTTCAAACAAATTCAGGAGTTGATTAAAATGGTCAACAAATCCAACCTCAGTGAACTCACCATCGAAGAAAAGGATTTCAAGGTTACTATAAAACAGAAAGAAGAAGTAATACAGCAAACAGTTTATACAGGCCAGGTTCAGGCGCCTGCTCCAGCATCGGCCCTGCAACCGGTACCAACGCCGGCAGTTGGAGCTCCAGCCCCCAAACAAGCCGATGATACAAGTAAATATATTACCATTAAAAGCCCAATGATTGGTACGTTCTACCGCAAACCATCTCCTGATAAACCTTTGTTTGTTGAAGTAGGTGATGAAGTAACTCCCGGAAAAGTAGTTTGTATTATTGAAGCAATGAAGCTGTTCAATGAAATTGAAAGTGAAGTAAAAGGAAAGATCGTTAAAATCCTTGTGGAAGATCAGTCGCCTGTAGAATACGATCAGCCTTTATATCTTGTAGATCCGAGTTAATTTGAAAATTTGAGTGAGTGCTGTTGCAGGAATGAGTGAATTCGTGGTTCGGCACGCCGCAATTTTCAAATCGTCAAATTTTCAAATCATCAAATTAACTACATGTTTAAAAAGATATTGATTGCCAACAGAGGTGAAATTGCTTTACGCATTATTCGAACCTGTCGTGAAATGGGCATTAAAACAGTAGCTGTTTATTCAACTGCCGACAGAGAGAGTATGCATGTGAAATTTGCAGACGAAGCTGTTTGTATTGGTAAGCCTGCCAGCGCTGAATCTTATCTCAATGTTCCCAATATAATTGCGGCTGCTGAAATAACTAATGCCGATGCCATTCATCCCGGCTATGGTTTTCTGGCAGAAAATGCACGCTTTGCTGAAATATGCGGACAGAATGGAATTAAGTTTATTGGCCCGACTCCGGATCAGATCCGTTCAATGGGCGATAAGATTACGGCTAAAGAAACCATGATCAATGCGGGTGTACCTGTAGTGCCCGGTGGAAAGGGCTTGCTGGAAAGTGTGGATGATGCCAAAATAATTGCAAAAGAAATTGGCTACCCTGTAATTTTAAAAGCAACTGCAGGTGGTGGTGGTAAAGGAATGCGTGTTGTATGGAACGAAGAAGAACTGGAACGCAACTACGATATGGCGAAGAATGAAGCCGGTGCTTCGTTTAAGAATGATGGTATTTACATGGAGAAATTTGTGGAAGAGCCACGCCATATTGAAATACAAATTGCCGGCGATCGTTTTGGAACAGTTTGTCATTTAAGTGAAAGAGACTGTTCTATTCAGCGCCGTCATCAAAAACTGGTTGAGGAATCACCTTCACCGTTCATGACTGCTGATTTACGCAAAGCAATGGGAGATGCTGCAATTAAAGCTGCTTCTGCTATTGGATATGAAAGTGTGGGCACCATTGAATTTTTGGTTGACAAACACCGCAATTTCTATTTCATGGAAATGAATACCCGTATCCAGGTAGAGCATTGCGTAACAGAAGAAGTAACCAACTTTGATTTGATTAAAGAACAGATATTGATTGCTGCAGGAGAGAAGATCAGCGGTGAAAATTATGAACCGCAGATGCATGCTATTGAATGCCGTATCAATGCTGAAGATCCTTACAATGATTTCCGTCCTTCACCGGGAAAAATCACAACACTTCATCAGCCCGGTGGTCATGGTATCCGTATTGACTCACATGTATATGCAGGTTATATCATTCCTCCTTACTACGATTCAATGATTGCGAAAATTATTTCTGTTGCAAGAACAAGAGAAGAAGCAATCAATACAATGAGCCGTGCATTAAGTGAATAT
>JBEBHT010000128.1:0-10264 GCA_040081135.1 Lacibacter sp.
AAGAGACAGGCTTTTTTCTTCGCTTCTTTATGCCGCAGCTCTTTGAGCATCTCAAACAATTTCTCATCTGTTGCTGCCCCCGTATTGCCTGTTTCAGCTCCTTCATCATCATCTGCATTGGCCTCTTCGTATAAATTGTTGAGTACAATTTTGAACGATTTCGGTTTCTTCAGAAATGCTTCACCTTCTTTTGTCATCTTCAGCAAACCATATTCAACAATATCTTTCTGAATCAATCCATTCAAAAGCATCTGCCTGATCAGTGAATTCCAGAAGTGAACATCTTTTTCTTTACCCAGTCCAAACTCTGCAATCTGATCATGACGGTACATCTGGTTCTGTGGTGTTAAGCGACCAATGATCACCGGTATCACATATTCTGCAGCAAAGCGTCCGTCTAATGCTTTCACCACTTTCAATACCATCACGGTTTCATCCTTCGCTTCAATCTTTTCTTTCGGATGTAAACAGTTATCACAGTTGCCGCAGTTTTCCTGTTTATATTCTTCTCCAAAATAATGAAGTAAGATTTTTCTTCTGCAAACAGAGCTTTCAGCAAATGCCACTGTTTCCTGGATCATCTGTGCTGTTACTTCACGTTCGCTCAATGGCTTGTCACGCATCAGGTGTTCAAGCTTGCTTACATCTTTATGCGAATAATAGAGTAAACATTTCCCTTCCATACCATCTCTTCCTGCACGGCCGGTTTCCTGATAATAATTTTCTATACTCTTGGGAATATTATAGTGAATTACAAAACGGATATCCGGTTTATCAATGCCCATGCCGAATGCAATGGTGGCAACAATTACCTGTACATCTTCACCGAGGAACTGATCCTGTTTACCTGCTCTCACCTTACCGTCAAACCCTGCATGATAAGCAACTGCTTTAATGCCATTGGCCATTAAAATATCAGCAAGCTCTTCTGTTGTTTTACGATTCAGTGTATAAATGATTCCGCTCTTCCCTTTGTTTTGAGAAATAAACTTCACAATGCTTTTTACAGCCTGGTCCTTATTGATCTTTGGCTGAATTTCATAGTAAAGATTGGCACGGTTAAAAGAAGAAATAAAAATATCAGGATTGCGGAGCCCGAGGTTATTTACAATATCACTCTGCACTTTTGGAGTGGCGGTAGCTGTTAAAGCAATGATAGGAATGTTGGGATTAATCTGATCCATCATTTCTTTCAAACGTCTGTATTCAGGGCGGAAATCATGTCCCCATTCACTGATACAATGGGCTTCATCAACAGCAAAAAAAGAAATATTTAAATCACTGAAAAACTCAAGGTTTTCCTGCTTGGTTAATGTTTCAGGAGCCACATACAGCATCTTTGTTTTGCCGCCGAGCAAATCATCATGCACTTCTTTTGTTTCTTTTTTAGTCAATGTTGAATTGAGAAAATGTGCCACATCATCCTTACTGCTGTAACTGCGTACAAGATCAACCTGGTTTTTCATTAAAGCAATCAATGGACTCACAATAATAGCCACGCCCTCACTCACCAATGCAGGCAATTGGTAACATAAACTTTTACCGCCGCCTGTTGGCATAATCACAAACGTATCTTTTCCGTTCAGTACATTATGGATAACGGCTTCCTGCGTGCCTTTAAATGCATCAAAGCCGAATTGCTCATTCAGTGCTGCATAAAGATCAACAGTATGAACTTTACCGGCAGCGGGTTTTCCGTTTGACTTTTTGGTAGCTTTTTTTGCAGTCTCTTTTACTGTAGTTGTAGTTTTGGCTGCTGTTTTTTTCTTAACTGTACTCATCACTTTTTTTCCTTCTCTCTTTGGTTTTTACAAACTGGACTTACTTAGCAGGTAGTTAACTTGATCTGCACAGACCGTGCTTTTGAATAAGGGGCACGAAGTTACTGAAATTGGGCCTTTCCACCTTTTCCCATTCGTCAAAAACATGCTAAAAAAGTTCATTATGATAAGATAACTCAATTTCACTGATTGACAACAGGAAAATTTGCACAATTCCGTTCTTTTATATTCTGCTTATTTAAAGTAGGTTTGCCCCGCCAATGAATCAAAAGAATATCAACCCCATAGAAGTTGCCAAACGCACTATTGCGCTGGAGGCAGGTGCAGTAGAAGGTCTTGCTGCCTTACTTACTGAAGACTTTACAAAAATTTGCGATATAGTTCTGGAGGCAAAAGGCCGGCTGATTGTGAGTGGAATCGGTAAAAGTGCTGCCATTGCCCAGAAAATTGTTGCCACCCTTAATTCAACCGGAACTCCTTCAGCATTTCTTCATGCAGCCGATGCCATTCATGGCGATCTGGGCATGATCCAGAATGAAGATGTGGTGATGATCATCAGCAAAAGCGGTGAAAGTCCCGAAATAAAAGTACTGGCGCAACTGGTAAGAAACTTTGGCAACCCGGTGGTAGGAATGGTGGGTCATACAGATTCCTATTTAGCCAAACAAAGCAATTATGTTTTAAACACTACGGTAAGCCAGGAAGCATGCCCCAATAATCTTGCACCAACCAGCAGCACAACTGCTCAAATGGTAATGGGCGATGCATTGGCTGTTGCCCTCATGGAAATGCGAGGATTTAACAGCGATGATTTTGCAAAGTTTCATCCTGGAGGTTCGCTGGGCAAGAAATTATATCTCCGTGTAGCCGATCTGTATATTCATAACGAAAAACCAAATGTGCGGGAAACAGCAACACTGAAAGAAGTGATTGTGGAAATATCAAAGAAACGTTTGGGTGCTACCGCCGTTGTGAATGAAAAAAATGAATTACTGGGTGTAATTACCGATGGCGATTTGAGAAGGATGTTGGAAAAGAACAGTTCCATCAATGATGTTATTGCTACCCAGATTATGAACTTCAATCCAAAAACAATTGAAGCAGATGCCTTGGCAATTGATGCAATGGAACTGATGCGGAAAAATAATATCAGTCAATTACTGGTAACAAATGAAAAGCGATACGCAGGTGTTATACATTTGCACGATTTAATTAAAGAAGGACTTATTTAGCCGGTTGGCTGATTAATATTAATCACTATGAACAAGAATCACTATGTAGCTATTATGGCCGGAGGAATCGGCAGCCGTTTCTGGCCAATGAGCCGTACCGGTTTTCCCAAACAGTTTCTGGATATTCTGCATACCGGCAGGACACTGATACAGGCTACGTATGACCGCTATCTTCAATTTATACCAAACAAAAATATTTACATTGTTACATCCTTTGACTACAAAGAAATTGTAGCCGCACAATTACCCGATCTGCCTGCTGAAAATATTTTGTGCGAACCATCACGCAAAAACACTGCACCCTGTATTGCTTATATCGCTTATAAGTTACAACAGCTGAGTAATGATGGTTTACTGATTTGTGCCCCTGCTGATCATTTAATTTTAGATGCCCCTGCCTTTAAAAAAGTGTGCATGGATGCATTCAAATTTGTAAATAATATCAACGCATTGGTTACACTCGGCATCAAACCAACCTATCCCAATACAGGCTATGGTTATATTCAGCACGAACCATTGCCTGTAGCCGACAGTATGTACAAGGTAAAAACCTTTACCGAAAAACCCAACCTGGAACTGGCCAAAACATTTTTAGCCAGCGGCGATTTTTTATGGAACGCAGGCATTTTTGTGTGGAAAGTAAAAAACATTATCAAAGCATTTGAAAAATTTCTGCCTGAAATGAACGAGCTGTTTGTTGCTGAGCATGAACATTTCAATACTGCCAATGAACAGGAAGCCATTGACCGCATTTATCCGCAATGCACCAATATTTCCATTGACTATGGCATTATGGAAAAAGCCGATAATGTGTATGTAATGCCTTCTTCCTTTGGCTGGAGCGACCTTGGAACATGGAACAGTGCTTACGAAAATATGGAGAAGGATTATTTTGGAAATGCCGTTGCAGGAAAAACAGTGATGGTAATTGATGCCACAAAGAATGTGGTACATGTGGATGATAAAAAATTAGTACTGCTGCAGGGTCTTGATGATTTTATCATTGTTGATACTAAAGATGTACTGCTCATCTGCAAAAAAGAAAAAGAACAGGAGATCAAAGAATATGTGGCAGAAGTAAGACGGAATATTGGGGATAAGTTTTTATAGGCTAAGAGTTCAAAGGAGGGAAAGGAGAAGAAAGAGATATAAATACAAGCATATAATAAAAAGAGAAGAGGTTACATAATTGTAACCTCTTCTCTTTTATCTCTTTTTACTTTTTTAAAATCTTCGTCCTCAGTTTTTATTGCTCACAAATTCAAAGGCTTTCATTGTTTTTCGAATAACGATCTTTCTCAGTTTAGAAATGTTGGTAATCACTTTATGCCTGTTGAGATCGAGCACTTCATGTGCTTTGCAGAAATTATCCAGTTCTTCAATACGAAACAGCACATCATGCAGCCATTCCACTTCATGGTCAATGGCCTGTTGGCTGCGATGCTCGTTATTAAGCATAACAAGTAAGTCTCTGCGTTGGTTATGTTTCATTATTCAACTGCTGTCTTTACAGCCCTGTTTTCTGCCGCTTTTTTCTGCGGATAAAATTATTGCTTCAACTCAATTTCAGTATCCCACCATCCCTTTTTTATTGGGACATCCGCAACCATTCTTTTTTGATGCACTGCATCCAGACAATAAAAGAACGCTCACTAATAACAATAGAAAACCAAACCTGGTTGAACGCTGCATAAATAAACTCACAAATTGTTTCGGAATCATTGGATATTTGGTTAAAAGGTGACTTGTAAAATAACTATTTTTTGCGATTTATATTGTTTAAAGTTTATTTTGGCATCCCGGGAACCTGGCTATCGGTTTTGCTGGTCTTTTCCCTGAAAATGAACCATTTTCTGAATGAATACCTCAAAAAATACACGGATTTTACTGGCGCCGCTTGATTGGGGATTGGGTCATGCCACCCGCTGTATTCCCCTCATCAGGTATTTACAGCAAAAAGAATGCGAGGTTGTACTTGCTGCCGATGGTGCTGCGGCAAGCTTACTGGCCGCTGAGTTTCCCGGCATCAGCATCAGAATATTGAAAGGATACAACATACGTTATAATAGTGGGTCTTCTTTGTTTGGAAGCATGCTGTTGCAATTGCCCCGCATTTTCAGCAGCATTCGGCAGGAACATCTCTGGCTAAAAGAATTATTGGAAAAAGAAGAGTTTGATTTTATAATCAGTGATAACCGCCCGGGCTTTTGGAATAAAAAAACACACAGCATCTATATTACCCATCAGTTGTTGATTCATTCAGGTAAAGGCAACTGGCTGAACCGTCAATTACAGAAACTGCATGCACGGTATATGAAAAAATTTACTGAAGTGTGGGTGCCCGATTTGCAGGGTAATAAAAACCTTGCCGGTGAATTGTCGCATCCTTCACAACCAATCATTCAACCTTTTTACCTGGGTTTGTTATCAAGATTAGAAAAAAAGCAAGTTGCTGAACAGGAATATGATCTTACCGTTCTATTGTCAGGACCAGAGCCGCAACGAACCATTCTTGAAGAAAAGATTTATCGGCAGCTGGAGGTTTATCTGGGAAAAGTTTTATTTGTGAGAGGATTACCACAACCGAATCTATCAGCACTTCAATCATATCCGCACATTACTGTTCATGATCATTTATCTGCTGCTGAACTGCAACACAAACTGAGTTCTTCTAAACTGGTTATCTGCAGAAGCGGCTACACTACTTTAATGGATTTAATGAAGCTTGGGAAAAAAGCATTCCTCATCCCAACTCCCGGCCAGCCCGAACAGGAATACCTTGCCCAATACATGCAGGAGCAATCGTACTTTCCTTTTCAGCAACAGAATGTATTTGATCTTTCATCCGCCATTAAAATCGCTGACTCATTTACTTATCAGCATCCATTTGCAGAAACTGATTTTGAAGCTTATAAAAAAGTATTGGACACCTTATTAAACAGCAGGGAGCATAAGTAACTGCTTAACCAATAACTTTGCCGCTTCATTTATTCAGCTTGACTTCACTCCAAACCAAAAAAGCACATTGGGCAGTATTAGGTGCCAATCTCATATTCGGCATCAACTTCAGCGTGGTGAAGTATATTTCACCTGATCTCATCAAACCATTCGGATTAAACTTTATACGTGTAAGTGTATCTGTGCTGTTATTCTGGTTACTGTTTTCAATTAAACCATCTAAGGCAGGAATTGATAAAAAAGATATTCCCCGTTTTTTGCTCTGTGCTTTAACCGGTGTTGCCATCAACCAGCTTCTTTTCATTAAAGGCTTAACCATGTCAACTCCTATTCATGGAGCATTACTGATACTTGTAACACCAGTTTTCATTTTACTGATTGCATTTGCATTGCGGAGAGAACAAATCACTTCCTTAAAATTACTTGGATTAGTTCTTGGCATCGGCGGTGCTTCCCTGCTTATTTTGTCGAAAGAGAATTCAGCCATTGCAAGTAATATGCTGCTTGGCGATATTTTTATTGCCATCAATTCTGTTTCGTACGCATTCTATTATGTACTGGTAAAACCTTTAATGCAGAAATACAGCCCTGTACATGTGGTACGCTGGGTATTTACATTTGGCATGGTTTTGATTACTCCTTTTTGCTGGAATGAATTTGCATCTGTTGACTGGCAGTTATTTAGTCTTTCACACTATGCTTCACTTGCCTTTGTTGTTTTTGGTTCAACTTTTTTCGCCTATCTCTTCACGGTTTATGGATTACAGCACCTCAGCCCATCTGCAGCAGGTTCATACATTTATCTTCAGCCATTTTTTTCTGCAATTATTTCCACACTGTTTTTTAAAGAAGAATTATCTGCTTACAAATTAATAGCAGCCGTATTGATTTTTACCGGAGTGTATTTAGTGAACAGGAAAAAAGAATAAACAGTTTACCCTTTTCCATTATGTTCAAACAACCAGGCAAATGGACGTTGCTTTTCAGGGCGGAGATGAAACCGCTGGATACTTTTTTCTTTTAACGTCTGCATGGCTTCTTCAATTGAATCTGTTACAAGCAGCAGCTGATCATCTTCCAGTGAAATAGTCCCTCTTTCTTTCATGAGCAGAATATGTTCCATCATTTCCTTATGAAAATCTTTACCCATTACAATCACCGGAAAGTTGCGGATCTTTTTTGTCTGGATCAGTGTGATGGCTTCAAACAATTCATCCAGTGTTCCAAAACCTCCAGGCATACAGATAAATGCATAGGAATATTTTATGAGCAGTGTTTTACGTACAAAGAAGTAACGGATGTTGACCCATTTATCTAAATAAGGATTGGGTTCCTGTTCATGCGGCAACACAATATTGCAACCTACACTTCTTCCTCCAACATCCTTTGCACCACGGTTAGCTGCTTCCATTAAACCTGGACCGCCACCTGTTAAAACGGTAAAGCCCATCTTCGCCACTTCGGCTCCCACTTTTCTTGTAAGATCATAGTATTCATGTCCTTCATTATACCTTGCCGAACCAAAGATGGTTACGCAGGGTCCAACAAAAGCAAGACCACGATATCCTCTCATAAATTCCCGAAATACTTTCCAGGCAAACCAGAGTTCTTTCCACCTGCTTTGAGGGCCTTCCAGAAATTTAATTTCACTTATAGCTTTCATGTGTGTTTTTTTATTGACCTTTTGGCCACATAGTACCGATAGCTATCGGTATCCATACAATTGGTTTTAGTACTGATGCAAAAGATGACTCATTTTTTCTTCTGCATCCAGTTCATTTCAGGAATAACGGCAGGATCTTTAAAATAGTGCAAACGCAAACTGTCATTCCATCCATTCGGGTTGCGGTTAAACGATTTGCTGCTGAAAAAAATCATGCCCTGCACATTAGGAGTGTTACGAAGCAATTCAATCTGTCGTGGAACCAATGTACTGTCTTTCCATACATCGCTGCTGCCTGCTCGATAAATACCAAGGCCGATATAACAATGTTTTCCGTAAGTATGTTTCCCCCACCAGTCAATCAATATTTCATACGGCGCTGCTTTATGACCTAACTCCCAATAGAGTTGCGGTGCCACATAATCAATCCAGTCTTTTTCAAGCCACAACAGAATATCAGCATACAGATCGTCATAGTTTGTTTGACCAGCTTTGGTATTGCTTCCACGGGAATCTTTATCACTGTTGCGCCACACACCAAAAGGACTGATCCCAAACTTCACCCATGATTTTGTTTCCTTAATCATACGGCTCAGCCCAACAATAACGGAATCAACATTACTTCTTCTCCAGTCATCTTTTGTTAATCCATTTCCATACTGCTGATAGGTAACAGAATCAGGAAATTCTTTCCCTGCAATCCGGTACGGATAAAAATAATCATCGAAATGAACAGCATCCACATCATAACGTTCCGTCATATCACGAATCACTTCTACAACAAAAGCCTGTGCTTCTTTATTACCGGGATCAAAATATTTTTTATCGCCATAATCCAAAAACCAATCAGGATGCAATCGTGTAATATGTGATGGGGCAATGGATGCTTTACCTAATTTAAAATCGGCACGGTAAGGATTGCACCATGCATGAAATTCCATTCCACGTTTATGTGTTTCTAAAATCATAAACTGTAACGGATCATAATAAGGTGATGGTGGTTTTCCCTGCACACCGCTTAGCCATTCACTCCATGGCTCGTAGGCAGATGGATAAAATGCATCTGTTGCAGGACGGACCTGCATAATCACTGCATTCATTCCATTTTTTTTATGCAGATCAAGTATGCGGATAAATTCTGCTTTTTGTGAATCAACTGCAATTCCTTTTTTGGAAGGCCAGTCAATATTATCAACTGTTGCAATCCACACAGCCCTGAATTCAGATTTGGCCTGCGCAGAAACAAAATGAGCAAGTGAAATAAAACAACAGAATAAGAATAAACGAATCATACTGTAAGTTAAACTGAACCCCTGATTTTATCGAGTAAGCTGTTTAATTGTTTGGCTTCTTCGTTATTCAGGTTTTGAACGATTTCATCAATCATCGTTTGACTTTTATCGAGATTCGAAAGCAGGTTCTTACCTTTTGCAGTAATTGTAACATCCACCAGCCGCTTATCTTTTTTATTAACGACTTTCCTGGCAAGATTCTTCAGCACCAGCCTGTCAACTATACGGCTTGTATCGCTCATCTTATCCAGCATCCTGTCCCTGATCTGTAAAGTTGACAATGGGGCATCGCTGCCACGCAGGATACGGAGAATGTTGAACTGCTGCAGTGTTAGATCTTTCGACTCTAAATGTTCCTTTAATTTTTCTGTAACCCAGTTGTTGGTGAAGATGAGATTCACAATGGCTTTGTGATGTTCGCTGTTAAATTTCCTTAGCTGGGAGATATCCTTTTCTAAACTCATATTGCAGATGGTTTGGACTTTTATCAATATTCCGGTATTGAGGCTTTATTGCAAAAATAGTATCTAATCAGGTTTGATGCTTCTGCTCACTAAATGAGATGAATAGCAGATATTCAGCTGAAAAGATAAGAATTAATTACCTGCAAATTTAGATGCACCAACCAGCAACACACCGGTAATAGAATCGATCCTGAAATTCTTCAGCGTTTCATCGCTTTCAAATCCTTTCCCGAAAATAGTTTTTGTTTTCTGCCTTATTTCAACATCCTTATTTGTAAAAAGCTTGTGCAGGTTCTGCTCCCAGAAAAGTTCTTCTGTTTTGAGTGTATCTCCATTAATACGTATTACCACCACACTGTCAGTAAGAATGACACGGCTCTGCTGTTCGTAGTAGTATGCTTTTTTTGCATCGAGATAACTTTCGATCTGCATACTGTCGTTATAAAAATCAACATGTAAGGTATTGGGGAACTCAACTCTTGGCACACTGTCGTAATAACGCAGCATAAACGGTGCAGAAAGTTTTGCTTTTATCCGGCCTCCTGTACTGAGATAACTGGTTACAACTTTCACTTCATCAACAGATAATTTTTTCGATTGCATTGCCTGAATAACCTTGATGTCGTTTTCACATGCAAAGAAAAAAAAGCAGCCTGCTATGCAAGCTGCTGCTTTTACGAATATGTTTTTATGACTAACCCTGTTAATCATACTTACGTTTAATAAACCAGATATCGCTCAACGAGAACCCAACGGTAAAGCGAACATAATTTTCACGGAGTAAAGAAGTGCTGCGGTTTCCTCTCTGTCCTATTTCAAAGGCGGCGTTCACAATATTATTACGGTTGAATTCAGCAAAGGAGTAACGTTTAAT
>JBEBHT010000526.1:0-2272 GCA_040081135.1 Lacibacter sp.
TTTTTGAACAAAGGAATCAAGGATGATATTTATTACTGGAGTGAACTGAACAAAGTAGTAAACCTGTATTGCCAGTTAAAGAAGATTTGTCCTGAACTGGATTCAATCAATATCGGCGGTGGATTTCCAATAAAACATTCTCTTGGTTTTGAATATGATTACCAGTTCATGATCAATGAAATTGTGGGGACTATTAAAAAGACTACTAAGAAAGCCGGCGTACCCATGCCGAATATTTACACAGAGTTTGGCAGCTTTACAGTAGGAGAGAGTATGGCGCATATCTATTCTGTGCTTGGGCAAAAAACACAGAACGACAGGGAGAACTGGTACATGATCGATTCTTCTTTCATCACTACGCTGCCAGATACTTGGGGAATAGGTGAAAAGTTTTTAATGCTGCCAATCAACAAATGGGATAATGATTACCAGCGTGTGGTGCTTGGTGGTATTACCTGCGACAGCCATGATTATTATGATTCAGAGGAACATATCAACGAAGTGTTCTTGCCAAAGCTGAATGGAGAAAGTCCTGAATCTTTATATGTTGGATTTTTCCATACCGGTGCTTACCAGGATCAGATCAGCGGATACGGAGGTATTAAACACTGTATGATCCCTTCTCCCAAGCATATTATTGTTGGGCAGGATAAAAACGGTAAACTGGTTGATTGGGTTTATGCAAAGGAACAAACGGCACAAAGCATGCTGAAAATTCTCGGATATTAAGATCAAATCAATAATAAAACAAAATGCCCTGCTATTGCGGGGCATTTTTGTTATCATCTGTATCGAAACTAAACTATAGAACAGGTTTTGAACTCAATATAAATAAAAGATCTGTAATATCCCTTCATCAGCTTTATTCTCCATTTGCAAATCTTAAGTTACGCAATATTTGTAAGTTTATATATTAATAGTTCAAACAACCTGCCAAATGACAAAATCAATTAAAATGAAGTTTTTTCTTACTATTTCTTTAACAGTGATGTTTTACAGCTCAATTACGGCACAATCAACCGAAGATTCGGTGAAAGCAGCTGTAAATAATATGTTTACCGCCATGAAGAATGCAGACTCGGCAGGATTAAAGAATGTTTTCTCCGAAACGGCTGTTTTGCAAACCATCAGCCGCACAAAAGAAGGGGAGACGATGGTTAGAACTGAAGTAATCAGCGAATTTATTTCATTTGTTGGAAAATCAACGAAGGGTGATGCAGATGAACAAATCAGTTTTGGAGCCGTTCATATTGATGGTGCCCTTGCAAGCGTATGGACTCCTTACCAATTTTATTATAAAGGAAAATTCAGCCATTGCGGGGTGAACTCATTTCAACTTGTGCGTATAAAAGGACAGTGGAAGATTCAATACATTATTGATACAAGAAGAAAAGAAAATTGCCAGTAAGAACATTACTTCTTTTTGGATCTGTACTTTTTGTTCACTTTCGGATCATCAAAATATTTGTTGGCGTCTTTTGAGTTTATTTCCTGGATCTCCTCCAGCGGAACATCAATCAGCTGTAACTGAATCTGCTTGAGATCGGTTTTCAGTTTCGTTGTTTTAAGTATAATGTCGGGATCTTTTTCACCAATCAAACCATTTTCAGAAAGAATATATTCTAACCTGCGAATACTGGTGCGTACCATCGAAACCGAATTCTGATCATTTACTTTATTGGGCGAAACGGCTTCTTTAACCGGTACCAATGTAACACCCACTGCAGGTAAAACACGACCAATCGTTTTCTGGCTGTCGTTTGTTGAAGTGCTGAGAATTGTTCCTGCCAATGCGGTGGAAGAAGAAGTCATATCAAATGCTATTCTTGAGCTTCTTGTCTTCCTGATTTTTTTATCGAGGGTCCGGAATGTAAATTTCAGTTGCTGGATATATTTATTATAGTCAGAAACAACCTTATCATATTCCTGTTTTTTCAATGGATAGTTGATTGCATCACGAACAATCATTCTTACCAGTGCTGTATCCCTGTTTCTGAATTTGTCGGTTCCGATAAACAGCAGTTTAAAGATTTTTACTTTCCCTGAATCATTATCTTTTACAAAGTCATACGGAATCCACCACGCAAATTCATCACCGCATTTGCTGATGCTGTTCAGTGATTTAACGGGAATGCTGCTCTCAAAATTAATCATCTCGATAGGAAAATTTCCGTTTTCACAGGAAAGTTGAAAGCGGATTGTATCGCCCTCATCAACTGTAACAGGGCTTGAAACAGATGGTCTTATTTTGGAAGGAATAATTTCTGTCTCT
>JBEBHT010000527.1:0-2269 GCA_040081135.1 Lacibacter sp.
GTGAAGCTATATCAACTGCTTCATTATATGTCGGCTGACTACACTGTGAAGTTTAAGAAAGTGAATTGATACTGATTTACAGCAATCTTTAAGGAATGTTTTTTTGAGAATTGTAAAATATTGGCAATAACTATTCATTGCTGTAAGCAGAACAAATAATTATTGCCAATGCATACTCATCAATTTGACTGAATAACCGTATCAAGTGAGTGTACAACTCCGTTCGATGCATCAGCATCTCTTCCCTGTACTTTTGATCCGTTGATGGTAGTTGCCCCGTGACTTATTTTTACAGTCAGTTCTTTGCCGTTAATTGTTTTTAATAACTGCCCATCTTTTAAGTCTTTGAAGTTTGTTTTTCCCAGCACAATATGATTGCTAATCAGATTAACGAGCTTTGCTTTGTTTTCCGGTTTCAGCAGTTCAGGTAACACACCATTGAGTAATTTGCCGAAAGCCATTTCAGAAGGGGCAAGTACCGTGAAAGGTCCTGTTTTATTTAATTCAGTTTCCAAGCCTGCTGCTTTTATTCCTTTCAACATGGTTGTAAGATTATTATCGGCTACTACAACTTCTTCAATGGTTAACATTTTATTTTTTTTATTTGCGGATAGAATTACCTGCATTGAGTGTAAGGTAGACTTAATTACAGGGATACCGTAGTGATAGTTGTTTCAGAAATAGCTGTCTTAAAGAAATCTAAAACTTCGCCAAAAAGAAAAAAGCTGATCATCGTCAGCATTCCGGTGTTGTTTTTTACGGTACTTTGCAGGGTGCAGTATTTGAAAAAAACAGCCGCTTTTTTATTGCTATGTATTTACATGCTTTCAGCAACAGCAACCAGGGAAATTCTGAAGTTGCCATTGCTGGTGGAGCATTATTATGATCATCTTGAAGAAAATAAGAGTGCCGGTTTAGTTTCATTCCTGGCAATGCACTACTATATTGAGGATGGCACAGATACTGATGCTGCTGAGGATAATCAACTTCCTTTTAAATCAGCAGAACATGCAGTAAACTTTTCATTTACTTCAGTAACACCACCGGCCATTACAGTTGCACTGGCAAAACCCGAGAATGAAAGCAACCAGTCCTTCAGAATCCATTCTGAATTATTCCTTCCTTCACCGTATTCAGCTGCCATTTGGCAACCTCCCCGTTATTGCTGATTCATGAATGGTAATTATTTTATTTCAAGTTTAAATTCTCAGCAATGAACACAACACATCTTCATATGCTGCTCAATCATTTTCCTATCATCGGAACATTGATTGGCAGTGGCCTCTTATTATGGGGCATTATCAGAAAACAAGACAATATCAAATCAATTGCAGCTGCTGTTTTAGCACTGATGGCTCTTATAGCAATCCCTGTTTATCTAACCGGCGAGCCTGCCGAAGAATCCGTTGAAAAACTGGCAGGGGTATCTGAATCAATGATTGGTTTGCATGAAGACGCAGCCAGCATTGCCATCTGGTTAATAGGCATAACAGGTATTGCATCTTTAGCAGCAATGTTTTTTGCATGGCAAAAAAAGAAGACAGCAAATGCTGTGTTTATGATTTCTTTTGTTTTATCGGCTCTGTGTTTTGGAGCAATGGCACGTACAGGTTATTATGGCGGACAGATCCGTCATACAGAGTTGGCAACTGCTGCTGTAAACGGCCAGCAGAATGATAACGAAAAAGGAAATGAACAGGGTGAACAAGGAGAAGAGAAGAAAGGTGATAAAGATGATGATTAATTAAACTAAAAAGGTGGCAGGTTCAAACTGTCACCTTTTTTTTGATATGCGGCTTGCATCAACAAGTTTAAAATCTTTGGATTAAAACGTAAATTGCTTAACATGGAAATTCCGGAAGTTAAAACAGGGTTAACAACAGAACAGGTAAATATCAGCCGAAGCAGGCATGGAAGTAATACGCTTGAAATGCAGGAGGACCGGGTTTTTCTGCAGGTACTGAAGGAAGTAGTATTAGAGCCGATGTTCATTTTGTTGTTGGCTGCCTGTATTATTTATTTTGTTGTGGGCCAATACAAAGAGGGAATTATCATGCTGGTGTCCATTTTCATCGTGGCCGGCATTTCCCTTTTCCAGGAATACAGAAGCAAAAATGCAGTACAGGCTTTAAAGAAAATGTCGGCTGCACATGCAAAAGTGATACGCAATGGAGAGATTGTTCAAATAGTTACAGAAGAAATAGTTGTTGATGACTTACTGATACTGGAAGAAGGGGAGGTTGTTGCAGCAGATGGATTAATTGTTGGA
>JBEBHT010000129.1:0-10162 GCA_040081135.1 Lacibacter sp.
GCAATTTTTTTACCGGGTTTGTAAAAAGGGCTGAACCAGAAAGGCGCCCGTTTAGCGGTAATGCCACTAAGATCTCCCGAATAATACCCCGGACCTTTTTGCAGATCTGTACTTCCTCCCAGCATCAGCCAACCTTTACTTACACTGCGTACCGGAAGATTTTCATAGGTACGTAATGAAAGTAAACTCTTGATCATTACCACACGGTTGCCACGCATCAGGTCGTTGGTGATGGGAATATATTTACTGGCCGCTTCACTGGTGCCGGAACTAAGTGCATAATATTTAATTGCACCCGGCCAGCAAACATCAGTTTGCCCTTCTAATGTTTTGTGCCACCACTGACTGTAAATTTTATTGTAATCGGACACAGGTACCAGCTCCTGGAATTTTTTTCCGGGATGGCGGTCGTTCAGAATCTGGTCAAAACGATAGTGCTGACCAAACTGTGTGTATTTCGCTTTTTTCAACAGGTTTTTCAGCACTTTGATCTGTTGTCGTTTTGGTGAATTGACAGGCAGATTTAAAGCCCTGCTGAGTGATTTGGGAAGATTTAATTCAATTAATGACATGCTTACCGTTCAATTGTAACAAATGTACCAACTCAATGACGATTGATACCTAATTTTTTATAACTGGAAAAAAGGATACTGAGATCATTTAACACTTCATACTCCCGGGCATACCATTCATCGGCCAGAAGCAGACCCTCGGCATTCAACTGCATCTGGATATGCGGTATGCCCGCAGGCCCCAGCACAGACGGCTTGAGTTTAGGCAAATGCTGATGTACAGCTGAATAGCCGATCCATGTTTTCCGGTAAAGTAATACCTGCATACTGTGGTTTAATAAAGTAAGCGGATGTTTATTGAAGAGAAAATGAAATGGAAACAGAACTAATAAAAAGCTGGAAGAAACAATGTCGACCAGTCTTTTTAAACGGAGATTCACCAATTGTGCTAATTGGTATTGCCGGCTGTTCAATACCTGTCCGGCTTCATTTTTTGAATCACTGCCAATGATGCTGTCGCTTCCGGTTGCATGTAACCTCAATTTCACCTGCTGGCCGGTTTGTTCGTAAAGAGAAATGATTTGCGCAAAAGAAAGGTCTTTGCTTTCGCAAAGGATCAACTCTTTCAAAGGTGCATTTGCCAGCAACTTTTGAAGATCATTCAAATTACCAAGTGAACGTTCTTCGTTGAGCGGACTTACAAAACCCTGGATATGCTGCAGCCGTCCTGAATGCTTCAGCAAAACATTCACTGTCTGTAGGTCTTGTTGAGTACCGGCAACTACTGTAAAGTGTTCATCTTCATCTTCGGCTTTTTGTACGATATCTGCTTTTAATAACAGCCATCGCCAGATATTTAAAATCAAATAACTGAACATTGACCCGCTTACAACAATACCCCTTGAAAAGCGAAACCGTTCAGGCAATAAAGAATAAGCTGCCAGAATAATAACCAGTGAAATGATGGTCGACCTCCGCAGATTTTTATAGCGAAACATTTTTTCATATAAGCCGGTATAATAACTCACAAGCAGGAATAAGATGGAAAAACCTGTAAAAGAAATCCAAAGCAACTGATCATTATAAATAATATCGGTCCGCACATAACTCACCCAAATAAACTTTGCCAGCCAGAAAGAAAGAAAGATCAATATGGCATCTAAAACCGGTAAGCCAATTTTCAGAATAAACCGTTTTACAACACTTAGCAAAGCTCTTAACCAGATAGCTGTATTGATTAGTGCTGAAAACATTCCTGCTTTGGAAGATGAGTAATGTTTTTGTACAAAGCGGCTCATGGCCATATAAAACATCCGCACATAATTCACCGAACCTTTCTTTGTGCTTTCACCTTTGAAATGCAGAATGGACCGATCACTAAAGTAATAATTTTTATATGTCCCGCCAGTTGGGGCACAGGCTGCCTGCTGAATTCGGTAACTCAAATCAACATCTTCACCATACATAAAAAATGCTTCATCAAATCCACCTGTTTTTTCCAGCACTTCTTTTTTAATCATCATAAAAGCACCAGCCAACACATCTACTTCATGGTTTTTATATTCATCTAAATAACTTAAATGATAACGACTGAATGTTTTTGATTTAGGAAACAATGCAGACAGTCCGCTCAATTTATAAAAAGAAGTAAGCGGCGAAGGGAAAGAGCGTTTGCTTTCCGGTAAAAATTTTCCCCTTCCGTCCAGCATGCGGATGCCCAATGCCCCGGCATCTGCTGTTTTATCTAAAAAAGAAATACAGGCGCTGAAACAATCTTCAGCAACAATTGTATCTGGGTTAAGGAATAAAATAAAATCACCGGTTGCCAGCTTCAAAGCCTGGTTGCAGGCTTTGCCGAAACCAAGATTTTCTCCGTTCCAGATAAATTGAACAGTATTGAATTTTGGTTCGAGATATTCCTTGCTTCCATCAGATGAAGCATTATCAACAACAAACACTTCTGCCTGCATTCCATCAACAGCTTTTTGTACCGACAGCAGGCATTGCTCCAGGAAATATTTTACGTTGTAGTTGACAATGATGATGGATAATCTCATAAGTATCGGGCAAAACAGATTTCAATCAGTCACGAAAATAGGATACTAAGCGTATAAAGTAAGGGTTGAATATGTTTTGTTTCCTTTTTAGGGGTTGGGGCCATCCTTGTATCTTTGCGCATGCTTAAACAAACCCTTATTGCTGCCACGAAGGCAGGAGCTGAACAGCTGAAATATTTTTTTGAGAAGGATTTCGAGGTGCACACCAAACAGGGAATCAACGACCTGGTAACAGAAGCAGATCATGCTGCAGAGAAAGCCATCTTTGAGGTAATCAGGAAAGAATTTCCCGAACATTATATTTTGAGCGAAGAATCAGGCGAACTGCCACAGGATTCCAATTATAAATGGATAATTGACCCCATTGACGGAACGGTGAATTATGCCAACGGCATTCCTATTTGCTGCGTAAGTATCGGTATTGAAAAAGACGGCAAGATGATTTTAGGTGCTGTGTACAATCCATTCATGAATGAATTCTTTTTTGCTGAACGTGGCAAAGGAGCAACGCTGAATGATAAGCCAATCCGTGTAAGTGAACAGAATCAATTGATCAAGGCCTGTCTGGTTACTGGTTTTCCTTACACATATTTAGATGCAGTGAACGGTCCTTTGGATGTGTTTGAACGGTTTATCCGCAAGGGTGTTCCGGTAAGAAGGCTGGGAAGCGCAGCCATTGATCTTTGCTGGGTTGCTGCCGGTCGCTTTGATGGATTTTATGAACACAAGCTTCAGGCATGGGATAGTGCTGCGGGGTTTTTAATGGTAGAAGAAGCAGGCGGAACAATTACTGATTTTGAAGGGAACTATTATTCACCGTATCAACCGCACCTGGTTGCAACGAACGGAAAAATTCACCAGGATCTGCTGGATATCGTTAACAACAGAAAAACTTTATAATTAATAATAATGTCTGAAGAAAGAACAGAAATCTCCTCTCTCGGAGAATTTGGATTGATTGATCATTTAACAAAGAATATTGAGCATCAGAATGCATCAACCATACTTGGTGTTGGTGATGATGCAGCGGTGATTGATCATTTTGGAAAACAAACAGTGATCACAACTGATCTGTTGGTAGAAGGTGTGCATTTTGATTTGATGTACACTCCGCTCAAACACCTCGGTTATAAAAGTGTTGTGGTGAATGTGAGTGATATCTATGCTATGAATGCTACACCTACACAGATCATAATGAGCATTGCCATCAGTAACCGTTTCAGTGTAGAAGCTCTGGAAGAATTTTATGATGGCGTATATGTTGCCTGTGAAGAATATGGTGTTGATTTAGTAGGAGGCGATACCACTTCATCTCAAAAAGGATTTGTAATCAGCGTAACAGCGTTGGGTGAAGTAGCACCTGATAAATTTGTAAAACGCAGCACAGCAAAAGTGAGCGATTTGATTTGTGTAACCGGTTATTTAGGCGGAGCATACTTAGGATTATTATTGCTTGAAAGAGAAAAGAAAATTTTCCTTGAAACAAAAGGAGTACAACCCGATCTTGAAAACAGGGATTATATTGTTGGCCGTTTATTGAAACCCGAAGCTAGAAAAGATATCATTGATTTTTTTGAAAAAGAAAACATCATCCCCACATCCATGATGGATATCAGCGATGGGTTAAGCAGTGAAGTATTGCATGTCTGCAAACAAAGCGCAGTAGGTGCAGTGATTTATGAAGATAAACTTCCCATTCACCCGGATGCAAAAGAATTTGCTTACAAATTAGAATTAGACCCAACGGCCTGTGCATTAAGCGGCGGAGAAGATTATGAATTACTGTTTACCATTTCACAGTCAGATTATGATAAAGTAAAAGATGTGATCGGTATCAGGATCATTGGTTATGTAACAGAAGAAAGCGAAGGCGCAAACATTCTTACCAAGGGCGGCAATAAACACAAGCTGACTGCCCAGGGCTGGAATGCATTTGGAAAATAGGAACAGCAACAATGAAAAACCTCTCTCTCTTTTTATTCAGCATAATTTCTTGTTTGATGACTGCCTGTTCAGTATCGAACAGCAGCTATACGCCGCAGATGAAGTACAGTGCAGATCAACTGAAAGAAGATGTGCAGGTAATGGAACAAACCTTGAAGCTGAATCACCCTTCTTTATACTGGTACAGCAGTGAAGCAGAAATCAATGCTTCTTTTGAAAGAGCCTACACATTGCTGAAAGATTCAATGAATGAAATTGAATTCAGGAATATCATTTCTGAAACTATTTTCCCGATTCGTTGCGGACATACAAGTGTGCGGCCATCCAGAAAATACGAGCAATACCAGGAAGGCAGGAGAAATAAAACCTTTCCACTGGGAATGAAGATCCTTGACGACTCAACCCTTATTGTTACCATCAATTTGAACAGAAGGGATTCTGTTCTCAGAACCGGCACAAGAATTCTTGCTGTTGACGAGTTAAATGCGAAACAGATCATTGATTCTATGTTGCGGATGATTTCAATTGATGGCAGTTCTGAAAATTTCAGCTACCAGAATTTAAGCAATAATTTTAACGCTTCCTACAACAATCGTTTTGGTCTTAAAAAAAATTACAGTATTACTTATCTCGATCAAAAAGGAGTAATAAAGAATAAAGTAATTCCTGTGTTTGATCCGGCAACAGATACAACAAGAAGAAGACCCTTTACAGTTAACAGGGTTCCGCCAGCATCACCGGAAACATTTACAAGAAGACAAAGACGGTTACAGGGTGTCAGGAGTTTCATCATTGACACAACCAATACCTATGCAACAATGAGGTTAAATAGCTTTGGGCCGGGTTTAAAAAAACAATTCTTAAAAAAAAGTTTCAGGGAGCTTCGTAAAAAAAATATTGAGCACGTGATTATTGATGTGAGGAATAATGGTGGCGGATTAATCAAGACATCTTTATTTCTTACAAAACAAATTCAGCAGCAGCCATTTGTTTTTGCTGATTCCATTTATGCAACGCATCGAAAAATCAGGAGCGAAGCCCGTGTATCAAAACGTTTTATTTATAACCTGGGATTATTTTTTCTCAGTAAAAAAGTGAACGACAGCATGTACGCCTTTCGGTTGTTCAGGGTAAAAACCTATCAGCCGGGGAAACATAAATATGAAGGAAAAGTTTATCTCCTCACTGGTGGTTATTCTTTTTCGGCCACTACCTTATTTGCTGCTTCTGTAAAAGGACAGGAGAATGTAATGATCATTGGCGAGGAAACAGGCGGAGGTTATTATGGAAACAATGGTGTATTTATTCCTGAAATGATTTTGCCCAATACAGATGTACGGGTGAGGCTTCCTTTGTACAGAATTGTTAATAATAAGAATTTCCCCAAAAACGGATCAGGTGTAATGCCCGACCTGGAAGTAAAGCCTACAGCAGAAACCATCAGGCTGAATAAAGATCCGAAAATGGAAAAAGCTGTGGAATTGATCATGCAACGGAAAGGATAATGCATGTGTCATACTGTTATGAAAAAGCTCGTAATCCCTTTGGTTGTTATTCTATCTTTTTTTTCCTGTGATAAAAAATCAGAAACGATGGGTATTTGTACCGATGGTTATATCCATTGGGGCGGTGAGCCTGCGGTTGACGGACTTGGCTGGTATTTTAAAGGAACCGCAGAAATAAAGTATGCCGTTAAACTAAAAGATTTACCTCCTGCTTTTCAAACAGACAGTCTTGCTGTTACAGTTTGTTTGCAGAAAACCGATGAAAAATATTATTGTTTCTGCTCTCAACCAATGGAAGTATATACCATTAAAAGTATACAGAAGAAATAAACTGTATATTCCATTTCTAATCAACAAGCCGGCATATGCGAATCATAACCTGGAATTGCAATATGGCTTTCAGGAAAAAGGCTGATTTCATTCTATCATATCAACCTGATATTTTAATTGTTCCGGAATGTGAGCATCCTGACAAATTAAAGTTTAATCCAGATACACCCAGACCAACAAGTATTCTTTGGTTTGGCACAAATCAAAACAAAGGGCTTGGTATTTTTTCTTATGGTCTTTTTAAATGTAAGCTGCTTAAAATATATAACCCTGCATTTAAAATGGTAGTTCCAATCACTGTAACAGCAGGAGAACATCGCTTTACACTTTATGCAGTTTGGGCAAATAATCCAGGCGATCCGGATGGGCAATATGTTGAGCAGGTATGGAAAGCAGTTCAGTATTACGATAAATATTTATCAAAAAAGCAGGTAATACTGGCAGGTGATTTTAACAGTAATACAATTTGGGACAGAAAACGCAGAGAGGGGAATCACTCAAACCTTGTAAAAAAACTGGAAGAGAAAGGGATTTACAGCTCGTATCATTTATATCATAGTCAGAAACAAGGCGAAGAAAAAGACCCCACACTTTATATGTACCGTCATAAAAACAAACCGTATCACATAGATTATTGTTTTTTGTCTGAAGACCTGATAAATAAAGTTCAGTCAGTTGAAATTGGTGATCATGATTCATGGATGCGTTACAGCGATCATGTTCCTGTAATCGTTACACTTCATCAAATTTGAAAGTATGGTTTCTCAATTCATTATTTTCCCATCCCGGAAAACCGTTTTCACTTCTCTTTCTTTTGACAATACAACGAGATCAGCTATGTATCCCTTTTCAATTTTTCCAAACTGATCAGCGATTCCGGCAACTTTTGCAGGATACAGAGAAGCCATCCTCAAAGCTTCTTCAAAAGGAATTCCAACATTATCAACACAATTGTTTACTGCTTTCATCATAGTTAAAGCAGAACCAGATAAAGTTCCATCCGGTAATGTATAGCGATCGGTATTGAATATATGTTTGTATTCCCCTTCGGTTGATTCCGGAACGGCATCTGTAATTAAAAACAGGCGTTCCTTCATGATTTTTTTGCTAATGCGGACAGCGGTGAAATCAGTGTGTACACCATCACAAACAATGCTACTGTTTACTGTTGCATGATCATACACAGCACCAACCATTCCCGGTTCACGACTTTGCAACGGCGACATGGCATTGAACAAATGTGTGACAGCTGTAATTCCTTTATTAAATGAATCTGTCGCCTGCTGATAAGTTGCATTACTATGTCCGGCAGAAACAAGCACATTGTTATCAAGTAGCAACTGAATTACTTCTTCACTGCATTGCTCAGGCGCAAGTGTCATCATTTTCAAAACACCTTCACTTTTATCCAGTAATAATTTTATTTCGTCAAGGGTTGGCTGTTTCACACAGGCTTCTATATGTGCGCCTCTTTTTATTGGATTGATATATGGGCCTTCCATGTGCAAACCAAGTAATCCGTTCTTGTTTTCTTTCTGAAAATCTTTTATAACTTCAATCCCTTTCAAAAACTTTTCAATGGTATTGGTTGCCATGGTAATCAGGAAGTGGGTGCATCCGCCGCTGATACAAAAATCATCCGTTGCTTTCAATGATTCAAAACTTAACTCCTGCGAAAACAATTTTCCACCTGCCCCATACAATTGCAGATCTATAAAAGAAGGAGCAAGATAGTTGCCGTTTAAATTAAACAGTTTAGCTGAATTAGGAATTTCTGAATCAGGAATTATATCAATAATCAGATCATTGTTAAGCAATACAGCCTGATTACTGTTGAAAGTTGTTCCATCAAAAACCAGTCCGTTATGGAGTGCCTGCATTTTTTAAAATATGTTTATAGAAGGATACTGAAATCATCTGCATCTTTTAAGAAAGGAAGTTTGGTTCTGATGTCCTGCAGTTTTTCTTTGGAGAGAGTGATGGTATGAATATCTTCTTCATTAGTTTTTGCATACAATACTTCCCCCATTGCATCAATCACCATACTGTTACCGTTGTAATGAATTTGATTTCCGTCTTCACCGGTTCGGTTAGCACCAATTACATAACATTGGTTTTCGATGGCCCTTGCAGTAAGCAAAGTTTTCCATGCGTGAACCCTGCGTTCGGGCCAGTTGGCAACATAAATGAGCACATCGTATTCAGGTTCTTCTTCGGGTCCCTGTCTTGCCCAAACAGGGAACCGCAGATCGTAACAAACCTGCAAATTAATTTTCCATCCGTTAACAGAAGCGATCAACCGTTTTGTTCCTGCAGAAAAATGATCGTCTTCTCCACCATAAGCAAAGCGGTGGCGTTTATCATACACTCCATATTGTCCGTTAGGTAACATCCAGATAAGACGGTTGTAATAAGCCTCGCCTTCTGAGCTTTCCAACGGAGTTCGATCTTTTTCTTTTATTATTACACTACCGGTTAAGATCACTTTTTTTTCTGCTGCTATCCGTTTCATCCACTCAACCGTTGGTCCGTTCATATCTTCAGCAAGTGTTTCCGGCTTCATACTGAAACCTGTGTTGAACATTTCAGGCAGTACAATGATCTGAGTGGGATGCTGAATGGAATTAATTTTCTGCTCAAACATTTGCAGGTTGGCAGCTTTATTTTCCCAATGCAGGTTAGTTTGGATGATGGTGAAGGTAAGATGGCTCATGTCGTAAAGTTCGTAAAAATCTTCAGCGAAAACGATAGTAAACTCCAAAGGCTCCGTAAACCTCCATTTTATCGATCATGGATTTTGCTTCTTTCTGTTTAAGGGTATAGGTAATGGAGAATCCGCTTTGTCGTCCGGAGATAACAGCGCCGCCTTTTATTACATAGTTAAACGGGTGAAGCTCTGAAACGTACAACCCTTTGTATGATCTTAATAATCCACCCTGTACAGTTGCATTGTATGCCTGCACCATCAGTGTGGGTTCCAAAAATAAAAAGGCTTCTAATTTATGAATGGAATTTTTTTGTGTCTGACCTAAACGTCCGCTCCAGTAAGAATTATTTTCTTCCTGCTCTGTATTGCCAAACTTAACAAGCAGCCCGGCTGATGCATTGGTGAATGTATTCCCCAACATTGCTTTGCCCACTGCATGAACGGCGAATGGCTGCCCGGGTTTATTTTTTATAAGTGAACGGTAATACTGAACAGATGCATTTAAACCGAATTCATTTTTCACCTGGTATTCCCATCCATAAATAGAATAAAGCATAAAAATACGATGGTAGCCTGTTTGAACTTGTTTCCCCAAAGCTGCGGGACCAAGAATACCAACAATAGCATCATACTTCAACACGTCTTTATTACTGAATATTTTTGTTTGACCAATTGAGCCATACAACCATCCTGCAAAAGGCCGATCCAGAGTTTGCAACACTCTTTCTATTGAACGGCGGTTATAATAGGAGTTGAAAATCATTTGCCCCGCTTCAGTCCGGTTGATGACTTTCAGAACATTTTTATTTGTTTCTTTTTTTGACAGCCAGTTGTAACGGATAAAGATTCCATTGGAGTAGTATCGGTCGTGCAGGGTAAAATTGTAGTTGTCGTTTTCGGTAACGATGCTGATCTCTTTCCTGTAAACCCTTGAGGAATCCTGCGCATACAGCCAACTGCACAAAATAAAAGCAACCGGCAAAATGAAAAAGGATTTATACGACATGCCTGCAAGAGTACTTAAAAATTTAAATAAAGTAATGTGAAATTATTTCAGCAAATCACCAATGAGCTGCAGCTCATATCCCTTTTGCATTAAAAAATCCT
>JBEBHT010000528.1:0-2243 GCA_040081135.1 Lacibacter sp.
ATTCAGGGAAAAGAAAGTACCGGTGCTAATTCTATAGCAGTTTGGGATAAAAAAACATTTGTAATTGTTGGCGGCGATTTTACGAATGCAACATCCACAGAAAAAAACTGTGTGATTTCAAAAGATGGCGGTAAGACATTTATTGCTCCCACTACTCGACCTTTTGGCTACAGAAGCTGTGTTGAATATCTTTCTAAAACTAAACTGGTTACATGTGGTATTACGGGTGTTGATTTCAGTGATGATGGCGGCATGAACTGGAAAAACATTTCCGCACAGGGTTTTCATGTTGTACAAAAAGCAAAGAAAGGAAAATCCGTTTTTCTCGCCGGTGGGCGGGGGAAAATTGGTTTGCTCATTCCTTAGTTACATTGAATTATCTAATTCACTCACAAGAATAAAAAATCTCTGACAGCGATCATAGCTGTTTCTGATGACAGGCATCCATTTATCCCGACAGCCCTGTCTAACTTTAGCGCTTCAAAGAAGCTATATGCACATCAAAATACACGACGACATTACTCTCCAGCAGATCAAGGATGTCTTTGCATCTTATTACCCATTTCTGAAACTTGAATTCTTTTCGAAGCCACACCAGATTTTTGAATCATCGGAAGAAAAATCAATGATCTGCGGATCGAAAAAATTAAAAGAAATCAACCCAACACATACAGACGCTGTGATTAATATACAGCCAACAGAACTTGTATCAGACCTGGAGAATGAATTCCAAATACGCTTTGGACTACCTGCACAGGTGTTCCGAAAAGAAAAAGGTGAATGGTCTCAAACAACAGGTATGGATGTATTTTCTTTAAAAGATGTAAATGATTTCAGTAAAAATGATTCAGATGCTTTTCTTGTAGAAGATTATGACGAAGGATTTGACGAAGAAATAGAGGTATAAAAGTTTTGTCGTTAACGTATGCTTCCAACCGTTGAAAAGTGAAAAACCGGGATCTGCTTTTACACAGAGCCCGGTTGGTTTTTCCGGATATTTCATTGGTCCACTTTACTTTCTCAAAACGATTGTTGGTAATTTCACTTCTCTATTGCCAACAGTAATATTTTTAATAACAGTATCTCTGTATCCATTTGCGGTTGCGTTCACCATCAGATCAACTGTACCTGCTTTTATTCCCCGTATTTTAAATTTACCATCACGTTCAGGTATAGCAAGTAATGTTTGATTGCCAAAGGTCACTGAAACAATCGCACCTGCTTCCCGGGGAGTAACTACACCTTCAATACGTCCGTCATGATCATCTGAAAATGTTCTGATCTTCGGCTGCAGTTCAAATTGACTGTTATTGATTTTGATAATTGATCCGCATGCATCAAAATCAAGATTGAGTTTAATATCATTGGGATTGATCACTGAAATATCATCCACATCAATTATTACCTGTGGTTTCTTTAGAGTAAGCGGATAGGTAACACTGTCAACCATTACTGAATTTCCTGTACCAAGTGTAATGCGTATTTTTTTAATTTCGCCTTTTGTGATATAGCCCTGTGCAAACAAAGTATCAACGCCGTTTCGGAAGTTGAGGATATTATAAATTCCCGGGCGAATGATGAGTGAATCCCAGAATTCATGTTCAACACCCGCACTGTCCACTTCTACTTTTACTTCCACTTTCAGAATATTAATATTCACTGCCTGGAAGTTGACAGGGTTATCGGTTAAATAAATACTCACTTTCTGTTTATTGACATTTTGCGAACTTTCTTTTTTACAGGAGAGAAGTAAAAAAGTAATCAGAACGGTAACTGCCAGTAAAACTTTCACAACTGTTTTCATACATTTTAATTTTTAATCAGGAATTGAATAACAGTTCAAAAGTATTGGCGCAGCATGCAGTACAAAAACGAATACTGCTGAAGTGGTAAGATGAATGACTGAACGGGGATGAAACTACTTCTTAAACATAAAATACACTGCTCCAAGCAGCAAAATAAAACTCACAATATACTTCCAGTGAAAAGGTTCCTTGAGATAGGCAACTGCAAATACTCCAAACACAACAAGGGTAATTACTTCCTGGATCATTTTTAACTGAAAGGCATTGATTCCGCTTTGATAACCTACCCTGTTGGCAGGCACCATGAAACAATATTCCACAAATGCAATCATCCAGCTGATGAGTACTACTTTCCACAATGGTACATTCTGATAACGCAAATGTCCATACCAGGCAATGGTCATAAATACATTGGATGCTACCAGTAGAAGAATTGCA
>JBEBHT010000529.1:0-2241 GCA_040081135.1 Lacibacter sp.
TCTTTTTCCCTTTTTATATCTTCCTATTAAAATTTGTTATCATGTGGCATGTATACATCTTGTTATGCAGCAATGGTGATTATTATAAAGGCTGTACTAATAATATTGAAGATCGATTTAACCGGCATCAAAAAGGATGGGTTGATGCCACGAAAAATTTACTCCCTGTTGAGTTGATTACATACATAACATTTACTGATAAATACAAAGCATTTGAATTTGAAAAATATTTAAAAAACGGTTCTGGAAGAGCGTTCTTAAAGAAGCATCTGGTTTAACAGTTCTGCCTTCGCTAAAGCTACGGCAGATAAAAGGTTCGATTCCCCTCAGCTCCACAAATTTTAATTGCCCGTCAAACTCACTGTTGACGGGCTTTTTTATGCAAAGAATTGAAAAATTTTATCCCTTTTTTCACCTGCTGACAAAAATCATCTTGGCAGTTAGCAAAAAATAAAAGTAATTTACGCTTCGAACGATTGCTTTTGGAACAGGGGAAACTATATAAAAACGTAAAAGATCTTCAACGGCGTATTGCCGTTTACGAAGATGAAGCAGCATATAAAGAGCTGTTTATACAACTATTCAATTCACTCACCCGCTTTGCAACAGGCATCGTTCAATCTAAAGAAACGGCCGAAGAAATTGTTTCAGATGTATTTATCAGCATCTGGAATAACCGCAGTCAGCTAAATGAAATTGAGGATCTTCAATTATATCTATTCATCGCAGTTAAGAATAATTCTCTCCGGAAATTAAAACAGCAAAACAGGAATGCAACCATATCACTGGATGACATGAATGTTGAATTGGATTCTTTCTACCAAAACCCCGAGGACAAAGTTCTTTCGGATGAATCGCTCCTGCATATAGAAACTGCCATTAACCAATTACCTCACAGGGCCCGGCTTATTTTTAAACTGGCAAAGGAAGACAGGATGCGGTATAAGGATATTGCCGCTTTGCTTGATATCTCTGTCAAAACAGTTGATCATCAGTTATCAATTGCGCTTAAAAAACTGGCTGTTGCCATCGGATCTGCTATCAGAAAAAAAGGTTGAAAAATAATTAACAGTCCTTTAGGGGATTGTGCCTGTTTTGGTCTCCTTACTTATACCATCTATGAGCAGAGACAAAATATGGCATTTATTTGCACGAAAATTAAGCGGCGAAGCCTCTAAAGAAGAGTTGCATGAGCTTGACCTTCTTGTAAAAGAAGACTCTTCTTTATACTATGAGCTGCAATCGCTCATTCATTTATGGAAACAGGAATCGCAGCCTGATACCGATTACCTGGAAGCCACTTACCTGCTGCATTTAGAAAAAATGAAAAAACTGGGAGTTGAACCCGGAAATACTGAGTTGGTTGAAGAAGAAACCTCCAAACGTCCATTTACAATTTTTACAAGAGGCAGGAATAAAATATTTGCTGCGGCAGTTTTGGCAGGAGTAATCATAATGACTGGGTCTGTTTTTTTCAAAACGAAGGATAAAGAAGCAGAACCTGTTGTAAAGGCAACCGTAAAAAAAAGCGAGATCACAACGAAGTACGGTTCTAACACCCAGCTTATTTTACCCGATGGATCAACTGTTTGGCTCAATGCAGGAAGCAAGCTCAATTATGAAAAGATAAATGAAACGGGAGTAAGGGAAGTGTATTTAACAGGGGAAGCTTTTTTTGATGTGGTGAAGAATCCCAAACGACCTTTTATCATTCATACTTCTTCCATCGATATCAAAGTTCTGGGTACATCATTTAATGTAAAAGCGTATCCGGATGACAAAACAGTTGAAACGAGTTTGATCAGAGGAAGTGTAGAAGTAACAGTGAAAAACAGACCGGAAGAAAAATACCTGTTGAAACCTAACCAGAAACTGATTTTGTTTAATGAGGCTTTTGCAGAGAAAACGGAAAAAGATCAACGTGCTGTACCGGTAAATATGCCTGTTATTAAAATAAGACAGTTAAGCTATTTAAAAGGAGATACTGCAGCTATTGAAACATCCTGGGTGCGAAACAAACTGGAATTTGTTGATGAATCATTTGTTGACCTGGGAAAAAGAATGGGTAGATGGTATGATGTGGAATTTGAGTTCAAAAACAGCCAATTGGAAGAAGAACGTTTAACCGGTTCTTTTGATGGTGAAACACTTGTGAAAGCACTTGAAGCACTGAGATTTACATATAACTACAGGTTCAACTATAAGATAGAGGACAAACGAGTTTTGATTTTTTAAAACCTA
>JBEBHT010000130.1:0-10031 GCA_040081135.1 Lacibacter sp.
ACAAGAAAAACTGCAAGAAAATCCTTTGTTGCCTCGTTCCGAGTATCGCATACAAAAGCGGATAGACGACGATTCACATTATAATAAATAATAGTTTAATGCAATGTTGAATGATTGTGTATAAATGACTGGATAATAAAAAACCCGTTTCAATGTGGAAACGGGTTTTTTATCTTTTAGAAGATCATTAATGCTGTTTTTCTGGCTACCTGTACAAATTCCAAATAATTAATAAAATCGCACTTATAAGAATAAAAACTTGCACTGCGTATCCAAATATTTTTTGTTTTTTTGACATTAGAAATATTGTGTCTGGAGAATTTCCATGTTCTATATTGTAAAACCTCCCCCCTTTTTTGCCGAATGCAGAACCTGTAATTATCAACAGTAATCCAAAAATGGGTATGATTGTCAGTTTAGATATAAAGGCAGTTGACAATACTCCTGAACAAATCAGGATAATAGATATCGTAAAATAAACAGTACTTTTTTTCATTTTATGTCCCTTTTTGAATTGGCTTATGTTTATGAAGTTATGGAATGGTGATAGATAAAAGGGGTATAAGCCAAAAGAAATTAAACTAAAAAACCCGTTTCAAAACTGAAACGGGTTTACTGTAAGGTTTGAATTATCTTACATATGCTGTTCGATCTTCTTTACAAAGTTGCCTTTTGGCTGAGCACCTACCAGTTTGTCAACCACTTTACCGCCTTTCACGAAAAGGATTGCAGGAATGGAAGTGATGCCGTAGTTCATACTGATTTGCGGATTTTCATCCACATTTACTTTACCCACTTTAACTTTACCATCATATTCTTTTGATAACTCTTCAATAACTGGTCCGATTGCACGGCAGGGGCCGCACCATTCTGCCCAGAAATCGATAACGCTTAATTTATCTGAACTGATAACTTCAGTCTGAAAATTTGAATCGGTGAATTGTAGTGCCATATTAAATTCCTTTTGTTTTAATTTATTAGAGAATGGCAAATTTAAGTCCAATCACACCACATGATGATTTGTCATTATCCACAACTGTTTACATCTTCTGAAATGTAAGCAGGGCGACAGTTTTGACATTGAGGCAGGACAAAGCTGCATTTTCTTCAGTTCGGGGCTGATCTTAAGCTGTCATCACATTTACCCCCAGTTCAGGCCTGTCAAGCAGGAATTCAGCCATTTCATCGTTCATTTCAAAACCTTTTTCAACCGTGTACATGCCAATCTTCCAGTTTTCTTTTGGCTCATAGAGGTTGAATTTTAGATTGCTTTTACCGGGATTCTTCTTCACATTTCTCTCTACAAATGAAACCATTTCTTCTGTGAGGAATCTTGGTTCAATATCAACAACCACTTGTTTGGTCATGGTACGTTTTACGGTTTCAAGTAAAAGCACACTGTTAATCTTAAATTCAAAATCATCGGCTTTGTTCCATCTTGTTTTAAACGTACCGGTTATAAATACAACAGAACCGATTGTGAAATGATCCTTGAATTTTACATAGTCTTCACCAAACAATGCAAACTCTGTATTGCCGCCATAATCTTCAATCATACAGATGCCAAACTGTTTTCCTGTTTTGGTTACACGCTGGTTGTGAGCGGTTACTAATCCTGCCAAACGGAATTGCTGAAAAGGATTTGCATGCAGCAGAATTGCTTCTTTAAATTCATTGAATTCAGCAAGCGGAGTAATCTTATAATGTTTCATTTCAAAACGGAAATGATCTAACGGATGACCGCTGATGAAGATACCTGTAATCTCTTTTTCATGATCCAGTTTCTCCGTCAATGTCCATTCTTCACAGTTCTGAATTTTTGGTGTTGGAATATCCATCATCATACTTTCGCCAAACAGGGTATTTGTATTGCTCTGCACATTTGCCTGGAAGCGGTTGCCAAAGTTGATGATACGTTCTAACGTATTTACCGTATCGCCTGCCATTACATGAAAGTATTGTGCACGGTGATATTCTTTAAAGCAATCAAATCCCCCGCCATATACCAAACTCTCTAATGATTTTTTATTAACGGTTCGCTGATTAACACGTTTGATAAAATCAAATATATCTCTAAACGCACCTTTTTTATTCCGTTCTTCAATGATGCTTTCAATAGCTGCTTCACCAACACCTTTCAATCCGCCCAAACCAAAACGGATTTCACCTGCTTTGTTTACGGCAAAACCATTTTGTGATTCATTGATATCCGGTCCGAGTACTTTAATGCCCATGCGTTTACACTCTTCCATAAAGAAGGTGATCTTTTCAATAGCGCCTGCGTTGTTTAACACAGCACTCATGTATTCGCCGGGATAATGTGCTTTTAAATAAGCTGTTTGATAAGCAACAAAAGCATAACAGGTAGAATGTGATTTGTTGAAGGCGTATTGGGCGAATGCTTCCCAATCGGTCCAGATCTTTTCTAATTTATCAGCAGGGTGACCTTTCGCTGTTGCACCTGCAACAAACTGTGCTTTCATTTTATCCAGCACCGACTTTTGTTTTTTACCCATTGCTTTACGCAATACGTCCGCATCACCTTTACTGAAGCCGCCAATCTTTTGCGCCAGCAGCATCACCTGTTCCTGGTAAACCGTAATACCATAGGTTTCTTTCAGGTATTCTTCCATCTCAGGTAAATCGTAAGAGATAGCTTCCTTGCCATGCTTACGGTCGATAAAGTTGGGGATATAAGCAATAGGGCCGGGGCGATACAAAGCGTTCATAGCAATGAGATCACCAATCTGATCGGCTTTTAATTCACGCAGGTATTTTTGCATACCCACACTTTCAAACTGGAATGTTCCGATTGTTGAGCCATGCTGATAGAGTTCAAATGTTTTTGCATCATCCAGTGGTATATTATCAATGTCAATAACAACTCCGTGATTTTGTTTGATGAGCTGCAAGGCATTTTTTAAAATGCTCAGCGTTTTCAAACCAAGGAAGTCCATCTTAATTACACCCGCTTCTTCAATTACACTTCCCTCAATCTGTGTTAACCAGAGTTCAGATTCTTTCGATGTACACACAGGAATCAGGTCCGTTAAATCTCTTGGTGCGATGATGATACCTGCAGCATGGATACCCGTGTTACGTACAGAACCTTCTAATATTTCTGCTTCATGTAAAATTCTTGCAGTTAAATCATCGCCATTATAAATTTGGCGGATTTTTTTCACCAGTTCCAGTTCATCGGGGCCAAAAGCTTCTTTCTCTGCTAAACTTTTTTCGCCTGTGAACGGAGCATGCAGTACACGCTTCAATGAAACACCCGGACGTTCAGGAACTAACTTCGACAATGCACGGCTTTCAGCCAATGGCAGATCCATTACACGGGCCACATCGGCAATGCTTGATTTAGCAGCCATGGTACCATAAGTGATGATCTGCGCCACCTGTGCTTTTCCATATTTGTCAACTACATAATCAATTACTTTCTGGCGACCCTCATCATCAAAGTCAGTATCAATATCGGGCATGCTCTTACGATCGGGGTTGAGAAAACGTTCGAACAGCAAATTGTATTTAATAGGATCGATATTGGTGATGCCGATACAATAGGCAACCACACTTCCTGCTGCAGAACCACGACCCGGCCCGACAAACACACCCATGTTGCGACCTGCTTTAATGAAGTCGCTTACAATTAAGAAGTAACCTGCAAAGCCCATGGTTTTAATGGTGAACAGTTCAAAGTCGATGCGTTCACGAATTTCTTCACCAATTTCATGATAACGGTCCTTTGCACCGATATAGGTAAGATGCTTTAAAAATTCCCACTGATTGAGATTGGCATCTTCATGGATCTGAAATTCTTTTGGAATAGGGAAGGCAGGAAGCAGAATATCTTTTTTAAGATTCAACACTTCAACCTTATCAACAATTTCATTTGTGTTATCAATCGCATCGGGAATATCATCAAACAGTTTTTTCATTTCCCCGGTTGTTTTAAAATAAAACTGATCGTTGGGGAATGCAAAACGTTTATTCTTTACACTTACATCATCATCTGAAAATTCACGGAAGGCGGGAGTGGATTGTTTCTCACCAGTATTGATACAAAGTAAAATATCATGCGCATTAAAATCCGTTTGATCCACATAATGTGAATCATTACTGGCAATCACTTTTACATCATACTTCTTTGCAAACTTCAGCAACACAGCATTTACCTTATCCTGTTCAGCCATTCCATGCCGCTGAATTTCTACATAATAATCTTTCTGAAAAATATTCAGCCACCATTTGAATTCATTCTCGGCATCTTCTTCGCCCTTTGTTAAGATCATTTGCGGAACCATGGCACCAAGGCAGCAGGTAGTGGCTATTAATCCTTCATGATATTTATGAATGAGTTCTTTATCAATACGTGGATACTTGCTGTACATGCCTTCAATAAAACCAAGTGAAGTAAGCTTTACTAAGTTTTTATAACCCAGTTCATTTTTTGCCAGCAATACCTGGTGGTATCGTTTATCCCTCTGTTCTTTGCTAAAGGTTTTAATATGCCGGTTCTCGGCTAAATAAAACTCACAGCCAACGATGGGCTTTACTTTTAAGGAACCATCCTCGTTTTTATTTTTATAAGCTTCTGCCACAAACTGAAATGCGCCGAACATATTACCATGGTCGGTAATGGCCAATGCGGGCATTTCATCGCTGATAGCTTTTTTATATAAGGCACCGATTGAAGCGGCACCATCCAATAAAGAATACTGTGTATGAACGTGTAAGTGGGAAAATTTGCACATAGTCGGGCATCAAATTTCGTTGATCTCAGCTGAAGATCACGAAAGAAATAATCCACAATTCTGGGCGTTTAATGAGAGTACCGGTGAAAATATGGCAGAAGGCCAGCAGTAATAAGCCTTTTGGGGTTCGCCAATTTGGCCTGTTTCTTGTTTAAAAGGCCCGTTGACCGTACATTTGCCAACAGCAAAAAATTCAAACCAATGAAGCATTTGCTTATTTATTCTTCTATTTTAGTACTGCTTGTCAGCTGCAGTACTGTAAAAAGCAGCTTTCAGCCAAAAGCAGCAACTGCTGTGCAGCCCAAACAATCTGAATTTATTGAAGGGATTGAAGTAAAGCCAGAAACTACTCCAGCTGTTACAAAGGGTTCAGTATCCGGGAATAACAGCAACACATCTTTTCAAACTAAGAATGTTGCGAAATACAGTTCAACACTTGAGCTATATACGTTTACACAGTTTAAGTACGCCATTAAAATGGATGTGCCCGTTGAAACATTACAAAATGTAAACCTGTACAATACAATTGATCAATGGCTGGGAACACGTTACAGGCTGGGAGGAACTACTCAAAGAGGTATTGACTGTTCAGCCTTTGTGCAAACTGTTATGCTGGGAGTATTTGCTTTGCAATTACCCAGAACAGCCAGGGAGCAGTTTGATTTGTCAAAATGGGTACCAATGACCAATATTAAAGAAGGCGATCTCTTGTTCTTTAATACAATCGGAGGCGTATCGCATGTTGGTGTTTACCTGCAGAATCACCGGTTTGTTCATGCATCTTCATCAGGAGGTGTTATGATCAGTGATTTAAATGACAGTTACTGGAGTTCCAAACTCATTTGTGCAGGAAGGGTGGTTCAATCGATTTTACCATGACCATAATCTTTATCTTTGCTTATAGACAGGCTTCAATAAGTTGAAGCCTTTTTTATTGATTATGCTCACAAAAAGAATTATTCCCTGTTTAGATATTAAAGATGGCAGAACCGTAAAGGGTACCAACTTTGTTGATCTGCGTGATGCGGGTGATCCGGTTGAGCTGGGTGCTTTGTATGCACAGCAGGGTGCAGATGAACTGGTGTTTTTGGATATTACAGCTACTGTTGAAAAAAGAAAAACATTGAGTGAATTGGTAAAACGTATTGCCCGGCATGTGAATATTCCATTCACCGTTGGTGGTGGTGTAAGTACTGTAGATGATATGAGTGTATTACTGAGTTCAGGTGCAGATAAAGTGAGTGTGAATACTGCGGCATTTAAAAATCCGCAACTGATCAGTGATATTGCAAGGGCAGCAGGAAGTCAATGCTGTGTATTGGCGATTGATACCAAGAAAGAAGAAGATGGTGAATGGTACGTATACCTGAGTGGCGGAAGAACTAAAACAGAAATCAAATGTTTTGATTGGGCGAAGCAAGCAGTTGAACTGGGTGCAGGTGAAATATTACTCACCAGTATGAATAACGACGGAACCAAGAAGGGTTTTGCATTGGATATTACAAAGAAACTGGCAACTGAATTACCTGTGCCTGTTATCGCAAGTGGTGGTGCTGGAACGGTTGAACATTTTTCAGATGTGTTTGAACAGGCTTATGCTGATGCGGCATTGGCAGCGAGTATTTTTCATTTTAAAGAAATTGAAATTGCTGATTTGAAAGCTTATTTGAAAGAGAGGGGAATTGCGATAAGGAGCCCCCTCTAACTCCCCCCAAGGGGGAGGATTGCCGAGGCACAGCCCTTGCTTAGCTTAATGTTCTATAAAATTCAATCACTTTGAATTTGATGAGTTTGGAACGTAAGCTGATGTGGAAGATATGAAGGATAAGAAAAAGATGAAGCACCGCTCTTTCTCCTTTGGGGAAAGAGGTGGAGATAGGGGCCGAATAGTATTAATTTTGTACAAGAGTGCGACGCCAATGCAGATGAACAAAGCACAGGTGATGACTCAATAAAAAAGAAACAACGTGAAACCGGATTTTAAAAAGTATCAGGACGGATTGGTGCCAGCCATCATCCAGGATTATAAGACAGGCAAAGTGCTTATGCTGGGTTTTATGAATGAAGAATCGTATGTAAAAACAGAGGAAACCGGTAAGGTTACATTTTACAGCAGAAGTAAACAACGTTTGTGGACAAAAGGCGAAGAGAGCGGTAATTTTTTAACTGTAAAACAGGTGTTGCTGGATTGTGACCAGGATACCGTATTGATTAAAGCTGAACCTGCCGGGCCTGTCTGTCATACCGGTGCTGATACCTGCTGGAGTGAGAAAAATCACAGTGACGACTTTTTATCGTATTTAGAAGAGATCATTGAACTGCGCCGCAAAAGCACTGATGGAAAAAGTTATGTAAAGAGCCTGTTCGATAAAGGAATCAATAAGATAGCCCAGAAAGTGGGAGAGGAAGCAACAGAAGTGATCATTGAAGCAAAGGACAATAATGAAGAATTATTCCTGGGTGAAGCGGCCGATTTGCTGTTTCACTTTATGGTTTTGTTAAGAGCGAAAAATGTTTCTTTGCAGGATGTGATTTACGTACTCAAACAAAGACATTCAAAATAAAATATGAAGAATCTGTTCGTTGTTTTATTGCTTGTTAGCTCTGCTGTAACCATCCAGGCGCAGCAAATTTTTTCCATTAAAGGAACCATTAAAGGAGCTAAAGAAAATGCAAAGGTGATCCTTCGGTTTGATAATCAGCAAAGTGAAACGCTGGCTGAATCTGTAATCAAAAACGGAACATTTGAACTGAAGGGAAACTTAACTGAAACAGCCATGCATGTGCTGGCAGTGGAAGGCAGCGAACAGAATCTCGGCATCTTCATGGATGCTTCTGATATAACTGTAAACGGTAGAATTGATTCATTGCCTTATGCTACGGTGAAAGGTTCTAAATCGAATAATGAGTTTGCAGAATTTAAGCGCACATTCGATCCATACTTTTCAAGATTAGATGCATTGGGAAAGCAACTCTCTAATCCGGCACTGCAGCCAAAACAGGATTCGTTATATGCTGTGGCAAGGATAGTGATTGAAGAATTAAATCTGAAAGCAGATGAATTTATTGCAGCTAATAATCAATCAGCAGTAACTCCTTTGCTGTTGTATATTTTGTATAACTTCTTTCAGCAACCCGATATTTTAGATCAGCGATTTGCAAAACTCACTGAACAATCTCAGAGAACCTATTACGGCCGCATGGTGAACAGTATCGTGCAGGAGAATAAAATAGGATCAGTTGGCTCACAGGCAATTGATTTTGTACAGGCCGATACATCCGGTAACAATGTTTCACTGAAATCATTCCGTGGTAAATATGTACTGGTTGATTTCTGGGCAAGCTGGTGTGGTCCCTGCAGGATGGAAAATCCAAATGTGGTAGCAGCGTATCAGAAATTCAGGAATAAGAATTTTACTGTGTTAGGTGTTTCATTAGACAGAGCCAAAGAGCCCTGGATACAGGCCATTAAAAAAGATGGATTGTTATGGACACAGGTAAGTGATTTGAAATTCTGGAGTAACGAAGCTGCAAAACTGTATAAGATCTCTGCTATACCGCAAAACTTTCTGATTGGCCCTGATGGAACCATCGTTGCGAAGAATCTGCGTGGCGAAGAACTCCATGCCAAGCTGGAAGAACTCCTGAAAACAAATTAAGAATGAAATATCCATAAAAAATATCAAGCTAATTTATACAAACAGCGATGATAATTTTTATGGATATACTATGTGGCTAAAAAGCAAATTAAAATGAACACATGAAACATAGCCTCTTTACTTTGCTGCTGTTGATAGGATTCTCCCTGTCGGCGCAGGAAAGAAAATTTGTATTGAAAGGTTCTGTTCCTGCAACAACAAAAAAATACAATGCACTGCTCAGCTGGGATAATGGCGGTAATGGTGAAGAAGTAAAAGTGATCAATGGAAAATTCGTAATCAATGGAACACTGAGTAATCCCGGTATTGCAACACTCAGTTTGCAGGAAGCTGATCCTAAGCCCGGTAAAGAATTCAGCAGGCTTGAATACGAACAGAATACTCTTTCTCTTTTTGTTGATAGTGGCGTAATTACAGTTACAACAAAAACATTGTTATGGGATGCAGTTGTAAAAGGCTCGGCTGTTGTAAATGATTACAACAACTATCAGCACCAGATACAACCGCTCAGCCGTTTAGAAAGTAAGTTTGGTGAAGTGTATGACAGCTACTTCAAAGCAAAGAAAGAAGAACTGGCGAAAGATGTATTTGAATTATATACCGGCATGGCAGATCTGTATTATAAGGAGCAGCTGCAGTTTGTAAAGATGAATCCATCCTCACCTGTTTCATTGTATTTAATTCAGCAGGCTATTGGTTCAAATCCTGATGCTGCAAAAGGTGAGCCCATGTTTGTATTACTTTCTCCATCACTTCAAAACAGTGAAAAAGGAAAAGAGTTGAATGAACTGATTGAACTGGGAAGGAAAACAATGGTTGGTAAACAGGCCATTGATTTTACGCAGCCTGATGCCAATGGAAATACTGTTTCACTTTCATCCTTTAAAGGAAAATATGTGCTGGTTGATTTTTGGGCCAGCTGGTGTGCTCCCTGCCGAAAAGAAAGCCCGAATCTGGTAAAGGCTTATGAAAAGTATAAGAGTAAAAACTTTGAAATACTTGGCGTATCGCTTGATCAGAATAAAGAGAAGTGGCTGAAAGCAATTTCTGATGATCATTATACCTGGACACAGGTGGGAGATATCAAAGGTTGGGAAAATGCAGCTGCCCGTGAATATGGAATCCAGGGTATTCCGTTTAATGTATTACTTGATCCAAACGGTGTAATCATTGCAAGAAATTTGAGAGGAGAGGCGTTGGAGAAAAAGCTGGAAGAGGTGTTAAAGTAATTTTGTAATGTTATCTATTCTTAAAAAGAGTATAACATGGATCCATTTTACAATATAGTTGATAAGATTTTTTGGATTAGTATTTTACTTACATATATAATAGCTATTTCTATTGTATGGCGATACAGTAATAGAAAGAAGATATACCGTATATTATTAGGATTACTCCTGGCTTGGTTTATTTCGATTATTATTTATGTCATATTTATGCAAATAATTATAAGACATGGAATCGGTCCTTCTTAAAATATAAAACCCCATCATCTGATGGGGTCTTATATTAAAGTTCTATTTATTTCTTTGGCTCCTCAGTTGATTTCGGATCAAAATAAGCTTTGCTGTAATTCACATTCATCAGATCGTAACGTTTAAACTGAACAAGCAAA
>JBEBHT010000530.1:0-2214 GCA_040081135.1 Lacibacter sp.
CCCCTGTTATCGGCACGGAGTGTAAGCCATACATATTTCAGTGTTGTTTGCAGAGTAAGCGTCCAGATAACACAGGATAAAGCCCCTATAATTAAGAATTCAGAAATCTCTTTCCCTGTAATAATGGCGTTCAATACGTACAACGGAGATGTTCCGATGTCGCCATAAATAATCCCTAACGCAATTAATAAACCGGCAGCTGTTGCTTTTGAAGTGTGCTTTCCCACAAATAGTATTTAATTGAGGATACGAACCAATGTTGAAAATGGTTTTGGCATAACTGGTCAAAGGTAAGTTTTGGATAGAAATGTGCAATAAAATGTTGATTCCAGAAAACAGTCGTTAGTAGTTAGTCATTAGCCGATAGTCAGCAACTGACAGGTTTCACACTCCCAACTACCGGCTAAAGGCTAAAGGCTACCGGCTTTCTCCCAAATCCATAACAAACTCCCATCACCATAACTCAGGAAACGAAAATCATGCTGCAGGGCATAGTCGTAAATCTTTTGCCACCCGATAGTTGTCGGGTCATTACCAACCAGTGCTGCCACCAGCAGTAATAAAGTAGAATTGGGCTGATGAAAATTCGTAATAAGTGCATCAGCAATTCTTACCGTATAACCCGGTGCAATCAATATCTGTGTATGGCAAATCAATTCATCCTGCTCATTATTTTCCATCCAGCTGAGAAGTGATTGTAATGCAGTACCAACAGAAACTGCTTGCTGTGGCAGATCATAAACATCCCACTGCTGAACTTCCAGTTCATTGATTGTTGCAGATGGATTACTGTGTGCCTTCACTCCCATCCAGTACAATGTTTCTAATGTACGCAGTGAAGTAGTACCAACAGGAATAATTGTTTTTGACTGATAGCTGAGAATGGTTTCAATTGTTGATTGTTTTACCTGTATCCATTCCCTGTGCATATCATGTTCCTGCATGGTATCAGTTTTCACCGGACGAAAAGTACCAGCACCTACATGCAGTGTAACATACTCTTCTGCTATTCCTTTTTGCTGCAGCTCCTTCAACAATGCATCTGTAAAATGCAAACCGGCTGTTGGTGCCGCCACACTTCCTTCGTGTTTGGCATATACTGTTTGGTACCGTTCATAATCTGCCTTTTCTGTTTGCCGTTGCAGGTAAGGCGGCAGTGGAAGCACTCCGGCATAGTGCAAAATTTCAGCAAAACTGAGCTCATTATCCTGCCAGGAAAATTCAATTAAAAAATTGTTTGGTTTCCGTTCAATCAATTCTGCATAAAGTGAAAGCTCCCCGTTTTTTGTATGCAGTTTTTTTTCGAGCAATGACTGTTTCCATTTCCCTGCTCCACCAACCAAACAGTTCCATCTGATCTTTCCCTTGGCAATCATGGCCTGTGTGAGTTCAAGATCATCAGCAGGTTCTAAACAAAAAATTTCAATAATGCTGCCGCTTGCTTTTTCAAACAGCATTCTTGCTTCAATTACCCGGGTATTATTGAAGAGCAGTAATGTATCTGCCGGAAGATGTGCACTGATGTTACGGTACACATCTTCACTGATAATTCCGTTTTTGTAAATGAGCAGTTTGCTCAGATCCCTTTCTGCCAATGGATAACGGGCAATCCGTTCATCGGGAAGCTGATAGGTGAAATCTTTAATCTGCAGTTGCGATGGATGCATACTGCGAAGATCGGTGATTGGGGGAAATGAAGAAACGGCTTTGGAAAAACAGTTTTTTGAGACTGCTTGCAACAATGCATTGATATATCTATCTTCAATTTCATTAATTGATAGAATTTCCGTAAGCCATAGCTTGGAAAGAAAAAAATATCTCTATAGATTTAAAAATGCGACATCACCTTATCATCTGCCTTTTCTGTTTTGCTTCATTGATTTCCTGTAAAGAAAACAAAAAGAAGAAATCAGAAATCAAAACAACTCACTCAGCTTATACACTCCCAGTTCCCAAAGGCTGGACGACTGAGTTGTTCATGATTCCCATCAGTTTTGCTCCTTCCATTCCTTACAAAGGTGTTGAAGATATACGTTTTGCACCCGGCTGGGGTAATGCAGAAAGTAATGAGTACTGGGCCTACGCATTTCTCTGGAGCTTAGAAGGTACACAGGAAATAAATGCTGAAATAATTCAACGTAACCTCTCAGCTTATTATGCAGGATTAATTGCCAGCAATATTGAAAACCGTAAAATAGCAGCGGATAAAATCTT
>JBEBHT010000131.1:0-9972 GCA_040081135.1 Lacibacter sp.
GATTTTGATAATTTAACTCAATTCGATATTAACGAATTGATTGAAGCAAAGGTTGCCAAAGAAGCCAACCGTTTTATTGTTCGCTGGCCCGATGAAAACATTGCAGTGGAGAATGGACGATGGGGACCTTTCATCCGCTTTGGCAAAAAAATGCTGAAGATTGACAAGAAAGCAGATGGTACCAAATACACAACCGAAGAAGTGGCCATGATGCCGGTGGAAGAAATTAAGAAGATGATTGAAGTGCAGGTGCCCAATGCATTTGCCAAAAAAGGAGCTGCAAAAAAATCTGCAGCGAAGAAGCCAGGCGGTACAGCAACAAAAAAGAAAGCTGCTCCGAAGAAAAAAGCAGCGAAGAAGAAATAGAAAAAAAGCAGAGAATTTCTCTGCTTTTTTTTTGTAAATTTAGTAATGGAAAAGAAAGACATCAATCAACTAAAATCAGAAATCTACCGCCAGGTAGAACTGATACAGGATGAAACTGCTCTTCAAATGCTGCAGGAAGCAGCAGAAGCTTATGCAAATCCACAGCAAGACATTGTTGATGAATTAACTCCTCAGCAATTAGCACGGCTGAAGGAATCTATTCAGCAGGCTGATAGAGGTGAGACTATTCCTGATGAAATAGTAAAAGCCAATGTACGAAAATGGCTTTCAAAGTAACATGGAAATAACAACACTCCCTACGAAATCAAAACCTCCTTATTTATTAGGGCTTCTTTGTTTAATCCCATTAGTTGGAGCATTTGTTGGGTTAGGACTTTTGCTCTACGGACTTTTAAAATATAAAGACAAATGGCTTTCTATAATTGGGGCTGCAGGTATTGTTTGGACAATTATTGTTTATTCAACTCTTTTTTATGCAGGAACACATATGTCAGTATTTAAGAAAGGATGGGTTGATATTTCGCAAATGCAATTAAACAGTTTAGTAAAAAATATTGAATTCTATAGACTACAGCATGATCAATATCCTGACAGCTTACAGCAACTTCGGGATGACGACAAATTAGCACCAATCGATGATCCTGTTCAAGGTCTGCAAATAAAAGAAAGTTCTTATTACAACTACAGAAAGGTTGGGAATAAATATTCCCTTTCATCATCAGGACAAGACGGAGTAGCAAATACAAAAGACGACTTGTTTCCGCAAATAACAATTAGTGACAGCAGTAAAATAGGTTTAATAAAATGAGTTGACAAAATACATCCGTCAAAGTCTGAAGAAGAATTCTTACAAATAAAAAATTGTTCGCCTTTACATTGTTACCTGCAACACAGTATCTTTTTCTCTTATAAAAATTTTCTTTTTAAAACTTGTGCCCTCACTGTTTATCTGCAAAGTATAATTCCCCGGTAAATGAATGTTTGATAAATAGAACTCCCCTTTCTCATTCGACACAGAAGCAATATCAGGAAATTCATAATCGCCTTCTGTAATCATTATAATTGCATTTTCAACCGGATGGTGACCTGCTGTTTGCAAAATCCCTTTTACTGAATATGTTGTATTCATTGCCCTCGATTTAGATTTACAGTGAACACTCGCAAATAACCCTGCAGCAAGAAGCAACGGGAAAAGAATTCCCGTTGCAGTTTGTGATGAAAGAACCCGTTTTACATACCAAGTGCTTTCCATGCCATGATATTGTTGAATACCGGTGTGGCAATACGTGTAGCAGAGTTACCGCTTGATGCTCCATTGGTATGGATGCCAACGCAGTAACGGGTTGTTCCAATCTTAATCCAGACAGGAGCACCGCTTTGTCCGCCCATTGTATCAATATCATAATAAATAACTCTTGATGATACCGATCTTGGTCTTCTTGCCATATACCATTGCTGGTTACCACCTTTATCTCCGGGATATCCGCTAAGGTTTAAGGTTGATGATAATAGAAATGCATCATTGCGTACTGCATATCCAAAATAACCTGTTCTGTCACCCAGCCTGCTGTTGGCAGGTAAGATGATAGCGCCATAATCAAAGTCCCTGTTCTTGCTCTGTGTCCATCCCTGTACACTTCTTAAATTACTGCTGGTGCCCGAGCCGTATGGTCTTGCTGCATCATTCATACCCGGAATTACTTCAATATTCCTTGCCCATCCGCCATGATCATGCATATAAACACAATGTCCGGCTGTAATTACGGTACGTGGTGAAACCAGCCAGCCTGTGCCAATCCACCTGGTTCCGTCTTTTGCTGTAATCCGTAAAGCGCATACGGCCCGCCAGGGAAATACAGTAGTTGTATTGATTCTTACTCTGTCATCTGTTCCAATAATTACTTCGCTGATGTTTTCATTCCTCGGCATCAACTCAGTGTAACTGGCAAAAAATGCTTCTTTTGGCTGACTTTCCAAAGTAGGAATTTCAACACCTGATTCCTCAAATGTATCTGATACTTCAGCTGCTTCAACAGCAGCCACGTTGGTAACTTCCCTGTCTGCTTCCTGTTGATTCAATAATTTAAATCCTTCAACTTCTTCCAGTTCTGTATTTGCACCCTCAGGAGGAAATGCAGAATTAATTAAATTCTCGGCTCCGGTTGAAGGGCTTTCAGTCATTGTTCCCATTTCAGAATGGTGTCCGTTACCATTTCTTTCAGATAAGGTCTTAGGTTTCATAATATCAATGTTTAAAAATGAAAAATGAACTGTTACTAAAACAGGAAGTAAAAAAGCAAATAAGCAGTGTCATAATGAAAGTGTATAAAAACACATCATTTCCTGTGTAGTTGAGTAAACAGAATAACGTACTGTTCAGCTCAGTAAAACAACAGGAGCAGTTTTATTTATTGTATCAATTATGAAATGCTGTTACAAACAAGTCCGGCAACGGAGATTTACTCAGTCAAAATATGTTACCGGGAATTCTGGCAGGCAGCAGGAAGATGGGTTGAATGATATCCTCGGTAACCAATGGTGTGAAAAGATTCTTAACTGAGCGGAAGGTTGAAATGCCATTCAATAAACCAGATGCTTGTTCAATGTTCTCTTACTAACCAGTCTTACTAACCATCAGGTACAAGTTAGAAACTTTTTTTGCAGAATGCAATCGTAAACTTTCGATTTTTTTTCTGCTCCTGATATTTTTTAGCAATGAGGTTACTATCGAACCCGGCAAAAAGGTTGTAGAAAAACCAACAGGGATATATTTAAACTTTTAAGAGCAGATGCAGGATTGAAAAATAGCAAAGGTTTCTGTTAAGCTGTTTTCAAAAGGTAATGAAATAAAAAACCCGGCATGTTTTAATACCGGGTTTGCAATTATTCTACAAATTATTACTTCAATTTTGCCAAAGCTTCTTTAATACGCTTGTACGCCTCTTCAATTTTTTCCAAGCTGTTGGCAAATGATAAACGGATACATTCAGGCGAACCGAATGCACGGCCTGTAACAGTTGACACATGTGCAGTATTTAATAAATACATACAGAGATCATCTGCATTTTCAATTTTTTCATCGCCGTTTGCTTTGCCGAAGTAGTAATCAACTCTTGGAAAAACATAGAAAGCTCCATCAGGTTCAGCTAATTTCCATCCGGGAACTTCACTTACCAGTTGCATCACTCTTTTCTTTCTTCTTTCAAACTCTTTAGTCATTGCAAGAGTTGGAGCCTGGTCACCTGTCAATGCATCAATGGCTGCTCTTTGTGTAACAGCATTGGTACCACTGGTAAACTGTCCCTGCAGTTTTTCACAACCTTTAGCAACAGCTGTATTTGCAGCAATATATCCCAAACGGTAACCGGTCATGGCATAACCTTTACTTAAACCGTTCACAATAATTACCTGGTCTTTGATTTCATCAAACTGGGCAATGCTTTCGTGTTTACCAATAAAATTGATGTACTCATATATTTCATCAGAGATAATAAAGATGTGTTTGTGCTTTGCAAACACTGCAGCCAGATCTTTTAATTCTTCTTTGCTGTAAACCGATCCTGATGGATTACAGGGTGAAGAAAACATAAACACTCTTGTTTTGGGAGTAATGGCTTTTTCCAGTTCAGCACCGGTGATCTTGTATTTATTTTCCATGGTAGTTGGAAGAATAACAGGAACACCTCCTGCAATTTTCACCAGCTCAGAATACGTTACCCAGAATGGAGCAGGAATAATTACTTCATCGCCCTGGTCAACAGTTGCAAGAATAATATTCGCTAAGCTTTGCTTGGCTCCTGTTGATACAACAATATTCTCAGGTTTATAATCAAGGTTATTATCACGTTTCAACTTTATACAAACTGCTTCTCTCAAATCAAGATACCCAGATACAGGAGTATAATGACTGTAGTTGTCATCCACTGCTTTTTTAGCTGATCCTTTAATGTGCATGGGCGTATCAAAATCGGGCTCACCTAAACTGAGATCAATCACATCCACACCTTTTGCTCTTAATTCACGGCCGAGCTTTGCCATTTTTAATGTTTCAGGTTCACTGAACCGGTCTAACAGGGAAGAAAGTTTCATTTTAATTAAATTGTTTGCGTGCTTTAAAATTGGAAGGATTTACAAATTTTGTTTTACCGCTGCGCAAGTTAGTACATGCAAGACTATTATTTGTTAGTTGTGCTGAATGATTGATAAGGATAACGAATCCTTCCCTGCCCTTGCTGCATATCCTTTTAAAAGCAGGGAATACATCGTTCCCTTTTTAAAATTGAACTGGTATTGTTTTACAATACTGTTGTTTGATTTTTTTCTGATTTTGATGGTAACAACTGAGTCAGCATAAAAATTCTGAAACCCACTGGTTGTAAGTATAATCGCCTGACTAAAGTCCCCGAAATAATTCATGCCGCTTACAATAGCTGAGTCTTCACCGGGATTTACCGGGTGGGTGGTAACCAAATCAACAGTAGAAATATCCGGGCTCATATGCACCATCCTGATCTTTGATTTTTTACCAAGACCGGTTGTATCAAGATTATCTGTAAGGAAAAAGTATTTTGCTTTTGATGGAATCATAGAGTCACAAACAAAAAAGGAAAGATTCAATCCTTCATTGGCAAACAGCCAGCTGGCTATTTCATCTGCACCTTTTTTTATCCGGTAGTTATTGAAACCACTGTCAACAGTCAGGTTTGTTACAGTTGGATTCATCCCTGTTAAATAAGTAAGTTGCCCCACAGGCTTCAGGTTCTGCAGTAATTCGATATTGCCTGAATTGGGTGATGCATTGATCAGCTTCAGTTGAGTAGTTGTTCCCTTTACAATATCTTTTTTGTTACAGCTGTAAACAGCAACGGAAAGAATTAAAATCAACTGCCACATAAACGTATTCACTCTCATTTGTCGTACTGCACTTTATATTTTGATAGATTGGGCTGATGCTGACGTTCCCGTTTCAACTCGTAATTATAAATTGTTTGCCCCAACTGTTCAAGAAAAGGCAAACCAACAGCATCATAATCATACTTGTCGTCATTCAGAATTCCATCTGCATTGCAGTAAATGGTGGCACTGAGCATAAACTCCACATTCTTTTCAAAATCCACGATATAAGCAACATCAGTTAAGAAACCATACGACCAGCCAACTTTATTAAAGCTGCGGATCTGCTTTGGTAAAGGTTTGTGCTTTTGCGTTCCGAACATCAGGAACTTGCAATAGGAATCATAAAACTCAGTGGTATCATATTCCGGAAACTTCGTTTCTGAAGGCAGCTGACTCATGTACTTATAAAGAAACCTGTAATCATCTGCCGTAAGATCGAAGCGTTGTTTTTTGGGAACTGATTCAGGAAACAGTACGCTTCGTAATACTTGATGAAGATCGTTCAGGTAAATCCTGTTTTTCCTGCTGAAATCAAAAGGTTCATTCACCTGTGCATTTTGATCATTGATATATCCTTTCCCTAGTTTTTGATCTCGAACTAAGTAATTATAAGTGCTGACGAACTGCGGTTGTTCGTAAATGATCTTCCCGCTACTGTCACGAAAACTGAGTGGATTGGTGGTACGGTGCTGATCCTCGCTCATTGTAATTGCCAGGCGGCGGATAATCTGGGCATCTTTGTATCCTTTCTTGCTCAAATGATCCTGCAGGTACTGCTGCCCCAAAAACTCATACAGCCGGTTATTGGCATCATTATCACTTACCAGAAATATCTTTTTGATATAATGTTCAGGAGTTGGTCGGCCATCGGGAGTTGTTGGATCGTTATAAACCACGGTTTGTCCGGCAGATCCTTTTTCAGTGCACATGGTTGTATTTCGGGGAATGCCCAGCTGATTAAGTTTCTCCAGCGCAAGAAAGGCAACCGGCATTTTTACCATGGAAGCCGGATAGAAATAGAGATCATTCTTTACATTGAAGTAATAATCGGTGAAATGAGGACGGTTCTTTTTGTCCCTGTCGATTCGTGTATAAACGATCTGCACCCGCATGGAATCCCTGTTTTTCAGCACTTCTCCAAAAGCAGCCGGGTTTGCCGCCATCAGGTTTTCGAGCAGATTTTCGGTTGAAACCACTGGTTTTGTTGTTTTACAGGCTTGAAGAAAGGCAATAAGGATCAGGCCAAAACAAAAAAGCTGTACCGTTTTGAACATGCTCAAAAATAAGACTTAAAGCCCAACCACAGAAAGCATTAAGTGATGGAAAACAGGATGTTGACAGCTGTTCGCTTTCAAAACAATCCCCTATCTTTGCCGTCCTTAAAAAAGAACCCCAATTAATATTCTATTATGGCACTGAAAGGTTTGATTAGGTTTTTTGCGATCATGTTAATCTTCATTTCTGTATGGCAATTAAGTTTTACCTGGATTGTCAACAATTTTGAAAGCAAGCAAAAAGCCAGAGCTGAGAAATATGTGAAAAGCAATTTCGGAAGCGCTTCAAAAGAAACGAGAGACTCTGCTTTTAATTCAACTTACCGTCGCTATGTTGACAGTTTAAAAGAAAAAGAACTGCTGAACATTGCTGTACTGTATCCCAAATTAACGTACCAAAAAGCAATTGAGCAGGAACTAAACCTTGGTTTGGATCTGCAGGGTGGTATGAACGTTACTCTGGAAGTTGGGTTAGATGGATTGATCCAATCTATGAGTAACAATCCAAAAGATACAACTCTTAGAAAAGCATTGGAAAGTGCCAACAAAAAGAAAGCAAACAGCGATGCAGACTTTGTTACACTGTTCCAGGAAGCTTACAGTGAAGTTTCGGGTGGAGGAAATTTAGCAGCACTGTTTGCAGGTGGAAAAAATAAGACCATCAAAATTGATGCAAGCAATGGTGCAGTGATTGAAGCCATCCGTGTTGAATCAAGAGATGCCATCAAAAGAACCTACGATCGCTTGACAGCAAGGATCGATCAGTTCGGTGTTGCTCAACCCAATATCAGTTTCGATCAGAATAAAGGAATTATTACGGTAGAGCTTGCAGGTGTGGATGATCCTGAACGTGTACGTAAGTTCTTACAGGCCACTGCCAATCTTGAATTCTGGGAAACCTACCGCAATGAAGATCAGTTGGTGCAGCAAAGTCTGCAACAGATCGATCAGAAAGTAAAAGCGTATTTAAGTGGTGATACCTCTAAAATTGATACAAACAAAGTTGCAGGTGTAAACGAACAACCTGTAACATCATTGATGGCTCAGCAGGTAGATGGCAAAGCAGTAGGTTACAGCAGTGCTACTATTGGCCTTATCCGTATTTCTGATACAGCGTTATTTTCAAAGTATACAAAACTTGATATTGTAAAAGCTTCTATACCATCTACCATGCGTTTTCTCTACGGTGCAAAACCTGTAGGAAAAAACAAACGGGGTGAAAGCTTACTTGAAATATTTGTCATTAAAACTGTTCCCGGTTCTGATCTTCCGAAATTAACCGGTGAATTTATTACTGATGCCAACCAGGATTTCAATCAGCGGAATAATGAAGTACTGGTAAACATGGCCATGAGCAAAAAAGGTGCTGATATCTGGGAAAAAATGACCGGTGAAGCATTCAGTGGTAAATATGCTATTGCCATTGCTCTTGATAACTATGTATACTCTGCACCCGGAGTAAACAATGGCGCTATTTCTGGTGGTAATTCACAGATTAGCGGATCATTTACTACACAGGAAGCACAGGATTTGGCAAGCATCTTACGTACAGGTAAACTCCCCGCTCCTGCTAAAATTGTACAGGAACAGGTGGTTGGTCCAACACTTGGTGCTGAAGCAATCAAAGGTGGTTCACTGTCGTTCCTCATTTCTTTTATTGTGATTTTTATCCTGATGCTCGTGTATTATAACACAGGCGGATGGGTTGCAAATATTGCCCTGATCTTAAACTTATTATTTACTGTTGGTGTACTCAGTGCATGGGGTGCAACTTTAACCGCTGCAGGTATTGCCGGTTTGGTACTCACCATTGGTATGGCAGTGGATACAAACGTAATCATCTTTGAACGTATCAAGGAAGAGTTAACCAAAGGCAAGAGCTACCAGTTGGCTGTAAACGATGGTTATAAACATGCCCTTGCTCCTGTACTTGATGCACACGTAACAACCTTATTAACCGCCATCATCCTGTTGTATTTCGGGTTAGGTCCGGTAAAAGGTTTTGCAACCACGCAGATCATTGGTATACTTCTCAGTTTATTCTGCGGTATTCTTGTTTCCAGATTGATTACTGATTTCTGGATGAAGAAGAACCGTCACTTTGAATATTTCACCCGAATTTCACGCAACATCTTTAAACATGCTGCTTACAAATTCATTGAGTACCGCAAAGTAGCTTATGGTATTTCAGTGGTTGTGTTACTGCTGGGAGTTGGATCAATCTTCAATGGTTTTGATTATGGTGTTGAATTCAGAGGTGGACGCAGCTACACAATCAAGTTCGATCGTGAAATGAAGAATGAAGAAGTTGCGAATGAATTGAATAAAGTATTAAACAGGTTCCCGATCATTAAAACAGTTGGTAACAACAAGCAGTTAAATATCACTACTGATTATATGATTGACCAACCCGGTCAGCAGGTTGATTCAATTGTAGAAAGCAAAATATTTGAAGGATTGAAAACCTTCCTGCCTGCAGGAACAACCTATCAGCAGTTCGATAAACAGTTCAAACAAAGTTCACAAACCGTACAGCCTACCATTTCTGATGACTTGAAGAAAGGTGCATTATGGGCAACCATACTCGGTTTGCTGGCAATTACTTTATACATCTTTATCCGTTTCCGTGACTGGAGATATTCTGTTGGTACAATTGTAGCCCTGCTGCATGACGTGTTGGTAACATTGATTGTATTCTCTTTCCTGAGAAACATCGTTCCATTCCCGCTTGAAATTGATCAGCACTTTATTGCGGCCATCTTAACGGTAATTGGTTTCTCTATGAATGATACCGTGGTTGTATTTGACCGTGTGCGTGAATACAGTTCAAAAATGTTCGGACAGGATAAAGGTGTTATACTTAACAAAGCAGTGAATGATACACTGGCCCGTACGATTATGACATCACTCACCGTGTTCTTAACATTGCTCATCCTCTTCATCTTTGGTGGTGAGGTTACAAGAGGCTTTGCCTTTGCAATGTTAATCGGTGTTATTACCGGTACATACTCATCAGTATTCGTGGCAGCACCAATCCTGATGGATTTTGCTAAAAACAAACCATTAGGTCAGCCTGAAAAAGATAAAACGCTGGCAAGAGCAAGACATACAATCAGCTAATAACTGATTCATATAAAAAGGGAACCCTGACAGAAATGTCAGGGTTTTTTATTTGGCCTTTGAATATTTTTCAGGGCTAAAGCCCGTCTGTTTATAACGAATAACCCCCTGCTTAAGCAAGGGGTTATTAAAAAATTCAAATCCGGGGTTCTATCCCTGATTACTTATTTCTAAATTACTTCTCAGTTTTTCATTCCTTATTCTTCATTTCTCATTCTCTCCTTCCCTTCTCCCCAACTCCTAATTACAAATTCCTTCTTACCTCCTACTTCTTACCTCCGCCTCTTACTTATAC
>JBEBHT010000132.1:0-9954 GCA_040081135.1 Lacibacter sp.
GGCGACATCATTGTACTTGCAACCGGACAGCGTCACCGGTTGGTAGGTTTAAACGATTGGGGGGTGATTGCAGAAATATGGCAGCACACTGATCCTGAACATCCTTCTGATGAAGATGACATTGTTCGTCTTCAGGATGATTTTGGAAGATGATTGTATAAAAAGAGTAAATAAAAAAAGATGTGCAGGTGTCCGCACATCTTTTTTTATTATCTTAAAGCAGAATTAAATTGCCGTATATGAGAAAAGTTTCAAATATTCTTCAGCGTAAAGGGAAATCAGTGATATCTGTTGAACCGGAGTTGCCCGTTATCAATGCACTGCAGTTAATGGCCGACAAAAATATTGGTTCAGTGATGGTGATGGAAAATAACGAATACCTCGGAGTGCTTACAGAAAGAGACTATGCAAGGAAAGTGGTGCTGAAGGGAAAATCTTCTGCTGACATTGTTGTAAAAGATATTATGACAACGGGACTGCCAAGGATTACACCTGATAATTCCATTGAAACCTGCATGCATATCATGAGCGAAAGTAATATCCGTTATCTTCCGGTTTTCGATAACGACCAGGTATGCGGAATCATTTCCATTACCGATGTAGTTACGGAAACCATTCTGTCGCAAAAGGAAACGATAGAACAGTTAAAGAGTTATATACAGTCATAATGTGTTGAATTCATTGATGAGTGGTGATGCAGGTTGGTTGGTAATTGTAACTTTGCCGCTGCATGAAGCATCTTTCCTATCTCAATAAATATTTCTGGAAGTACAGGTGGCGTTTGCTGCTGGGTATTCTTTTTATTTTTATCTCCAACTACTTTGCTGTACTGGCACCGCAGGTTACGGGGTATATCATTGATAAGGTTCAGACAAACTTAACAGGCGGAGCAAAAGAAAAAATCATTGACCACAATGATTGGTTTGTGAGCTGGGTGATAAAGAACATTGAAACATTCTCTTTTTCATTTACAGGTATAGTAGCATTATTTGGAATTGTCCTCTTATTGTTTGCCATTTTGCGTGGCTTTTTCATGTTCCTGATGCGGCAAACAATCATTGTTATGAGCCGGCATATTGAATACGATCAGAAGAATGAAGTATTTCAGCATTACCTGAAGCTGGATACCAACTTTTATAAGATTCATGAAACGGGTGATTTGATGAACCGCATGGCGGAAGATGTAAGCCGTGTGCGGATGTACACAGGCCCTGCAGTAATGTATCTCATCAATTTAATTGCGTTAATATCACTGAGTGTTTATTATATGGTGAAGAAAGATCCAGAACTTTCTTTTTATGTACTGGCTCCATTGCCTATTTTAGCCATCACTATTTATTTCGTCAACAATATCATCAATAAAAAAAGTGAAGAAGTTCAGGCAAAATTGTCCGATCTCACAACCAATGCACAACAGGCATATTCAGGCATACGGGTAATCAAATCATTTGTACAGGAAAATGCAATGCTTCGTTTTTTCCGTTCAAACAGTGAGCAGTACCGTAACAGTGCCATGAGTTTGTATAAAACAGAAGCTGTTTATTTTCCCATTATGGGTTTGATCATTGGTATCAGTACTTTATTGGTGATTTTAATCGGCGGATTAAAATACATGAAAGGTGAACTCAACTTTGGTGACATGGCAGCCTTTATCATGTATCTCACCATGCTTACATTTCCTGTAAGTGCTATCGGATGGGTGGCAAGTACTATTCAGCGTGCAGCAGCATCGCAAAGAAGGTTGAATGAATTTCTGTTAACAGAGTCTACTATACAACCTCCTGCAAAACCAATTGAACATCAACTGCAGGGTACAATTGAATTTAGTAATGTAAGTTTTGTATATCCTCATACCGGCATAGAGGCGTTGAAACATTTCAACCTGAAGATAAAAAAAGGAGAAAAGATAGCGGTGATTGGGAGAACAGGTTCGGGCAAAACAACCATTGCCCAATTGTTACTTCGTTTTTATGATCCAGCCAAAGGCGAAATAAAAGTTGATGGAGTTGCTCTGTCACATCTTGATCTGCAGCATTACCGCAGCCAGGTAAGTTATATACCGCAGGAAGTGTTTTTGTTCAGCGATACTATTGCCAATAACATAGCGTTTGGTGCCGTATCAGAAGCTGATGAACGTATTCAGAATGCAGCAACTTCTGCATCTGTTCATAAAGACATTCAATCTTTCCCGGGTGGATATCAAACAATGGTGGGAGAAAGAGGTGTTACATTAAGCGGCGGACAAAAGCAACGAATTTCCATTGCCCGTGCATTGGTAAAAGACCCGGGTTTGATTATCCTGGATGATTGTTTAAATGCTGTGGATGCAAGAACCGAACGTGAAATTCTTACTCACCTGTCGGGTTATCTGCAGAATAAAACAGCGATCGTTATAACACATCGTATTTTTTCGTTGCTTCAGTTCGACCGGATTATTGTAATGGATGACGGTTATATTGCCGAGCAGGGAACGCATGAAGAACTGTTGCAGAAGCAGGGTTTATATGCCGATTTGTATAACCGCCAGCAGGTGGAAGAAATTCGTTCGTAACTGATTGAATTCTCTGTTTTTAATGCTCTCCGGAAAATTTTGCCAAATCGAAAAGAAATCTATCTTTGTCGCTGTTTAAAAAGATTTGAACAACTAAAACCAAAAACTGTGGCGTACGAAAATAATGACAAACGGATGGAAAGCATTTACAGCAAACGGATCCGTGCAGGCAAGAGAAGAACTTATTTCTTTGATGTAAGGGCAACACGTGGTAATGACTATTACCTCACTATTACGGAGAGCCGTAAACGTTTTACAGGTGAAGGATATGACCGTCATAAAATTTTTCTTTACAAGGAAGACTTCAACAAATTTATCAAAGGGCTGAGCGAAGCAGTTGATTATGTGAAAACAGACCTGATGCCCGATTTTGATTTCGATGCGTTTAACCATGAAGATGCTCCGTCAAGTGGTGATGGCGAGTATGCATCAGAATCATCTTCAAACGGAACTGCAGCAGTTGCACATGCACAGGTTGAGGAAACCCAGGCTCCTGTTATTGAAGAAGAAAGACTGGTTGCAGAAGCACCGGCGGCTGAAGTTGAAACCAACGATAATGGTTTAGCCAGCGAAGAGGTTGACAAATGGTAAGAACCCAAACCGACTGATAAAAGAAAACCCCGCAATTGCGGGGTTTTTAGTTTTATATAAGGGAAGAAAAAATCGCTTAATAAACTTTTACCATGAATACATAATCCTGCAATTTCTTCACCTGTTGCACCTGGTCCATTCCTTTTACGGAAGAACTTGATGGAAGTTTCAGATCATGTATGGTTGTATCATCTTTCTTTAAATCATTTACAGCCTGTATAATGTATTTTGACTTGATAGCAAATACAACACCTTCGGCCTGTGTTTCTTTTGTACTTAAAATACCAATGATCTCTCCTTTACGGTTGAACACCGGCCCACCACTGTTACCCGGGTTGGCAGCAACTGCAATCTGGCAGCTGAGAGTATCACCATTGAAGCCTGTTGGAGCACTCAGGTAACCTTCACCATACACAATTTCATTACGGGGATAACCTAAAGTAAAGATGGGTTCAGCTATATCAGTAGAAGATTTGCGGATGGCATAAGGTAATGCGCCCATTGATTTATAATCCTTATCCTGAATTTTCAGGATGGCAATATCTTTTTCCAGATCAATTTTTACAATAATGGCTTTGAATTCAACTCCTTTATTATTCAGAACAATAGCACCCTTTGCATTTTTTACAACATGTGCATTAGTAACCAGGTAGCCTCCTTTTCCATCAACCAGAAAAGCAGAACCGCTTTCTTTAATTACTGCTCCCGGCTCTAATTTACTGATAACAGTATTGATCTTGTTATCCTGCTGACGTTGCTTTATTTCAAGGTTGTTGACTTTGCGGCTCAGATCAGTCAAAGCTTTTGTGTCATTTTTTGGAGCTAATAAAAGCGTCATTCCACTTATTGATAAAGCAGTAATCCCTGCAATAGAAGCAGCAATGGTAATGGTACGTTTATAACGTTTCCAGATATTCACCACTTTGGCACCTGTTGTAAGATTTTCTTCTTTTATAGCACCATCCTGCAGCAATTGGTTGTGTACCTCATGCAAAGAATGCTTCATTTCACGCACAGCACCATAACGTTCCAGTTCCTGTAAGAAAAAAGAATGCTCAACCACCAGCTGATCAACTTCAGGCTTTGTTTGCCTTAATTGTTCAAACAACGCCTTCTCATCAGCGTTCATTTCGCCTCTCAGGTAACGTTCAGTCGCATCTAATAATAATATTTCATCCATCTCAGTCCCCTTTTTTATATTGAGCAAAAAATATCTTTTTCAATCGCATTAAACATTTGTACTTCTGGTTCTTCGCATTATCCGCATTAGTATATCCAAAATCACTGGCAATATCCAGCATCTGTTTTTTCTGGATATAATAGGCCTCCAGTAAACTTTTGCAGGGTTCTCCTAAATGGGTCATTGCCTTTTCCATTACACCAAAAGCCTCATTTCTCCGTTCATGCCCTTCCAGTTCCTCTTCAACCGGCACAACCTCCTCCAAGCTTTCTACCGGCGCTCCAAACCGTTGTAATTGCTGTAAGCGTTTGAGCCAAAGCCGTCTGCAAACAGAATAGAGGTATGTTTTGATCTGACAGTTCAGTTCAAGTGAACCCTCCTTTACTTTCTCAAAAAGAACGATCATCGCTTCCTGAAAAATGTCTCTGGCATCATCCGTTGTTCCGCTGTTATTCAGAATATAGGTCTGAACCATGCTGTAATTCTGCTTGTACAGTGTTTCAACCGCTTTTCTGTCGTTTCGGGCTAATCCTTCCAGTAATTCTGCTTCGTTAATCTCAGGTTTCACGATCTCTGTGTGTTTTAATACCAAAATGGGCAAATTGTAACCCAAAGAACGGCTAAAAAACTTTTTTAAAAAAACGGGGTTACCTTTTTCTGCTTTCTGTATTAATCCCTGATAATTATCTTAAACTTTAAAAAAATCAAAAGAATGAAAAAGGTTTTATTAGCGCTCGCTATCCTCGGATTTGTAGCATGTAACAACGAAACAGAAAAAACTGAAACAACTGACACAACAACTGCAGCTCCTGCTGTTGATACTGCAGCTCCTGTTGCAGTTGATACAACTAAGAAAGATACAGTTGCAGTTGACACAACTAAGAAATAATCTTAGCTAAGGACTCAGGTGAAGAGTGATTATCCCTGCTTGCCGGGTGTTGAGCGGGGTCTGAAGTAAAAATTTTCATATGGCAAGCAATCGTTAACGGCCGCTCTATTCTTAGAGTGGCTTTTTCGTTTCCGGACTTTTTTTGATACTAACACTTGTTTTATCATTTCGCTATTTTATATTTGACCTGCAATGACACAGTTTAAAGGATTCCGTTGGTTTTATTTTAGCTTCTTTTATTTTAGAATGAAGCCGGGAATGCTTTTGTTGACTGTACAGAACTGAACGAACTAAATCAACATAAAGAATCCCGGCCAAAAGGTCGGGATTCTTGTTTTATACAGCTATGGCAAAAGTTACAATACAGGGTTATGAAGGCAGTTTTCACCAGGAGGCTGCCAGGCAATTCTTCGGAAAGGAAGTTGAAGTAATTCCATGTGCCAGCTTCAGGGAAGTGGTAAAGATTGGTGCAAACAAAAAAGAAAGTGATGGGGCTGTGATGGCGATAGAGAACTCAATTGCAGGAAGCATTCTTCCCAATTATAATTTATTACAGAAAAGCAACCTGAAGATTGTTGGTGAAGTGTACCTGCAGATTAAGCAGAACCTGATTGTAAACCCCGGTGTAAAACTGGAAGACATTAAAGAAGTGCATTCGCATACTATGGCTTTACAGCAGTGTTATGATTTTCTGGATAAGCACAAATGGAAACTGGTTGAAACAGAAGATACGGCTTTAAGTGCAAAACATATTTACCAGCACAAAAGCAAACATATTGCTGCTATTGCCAGCAAGCTTGCTGCTGAATTATACAACCTGGAGATTCTTGCACCGGCTATTCAAACAATGAAGAATAATTATACCAGGTTTTTGATTTTGCAACGGGAAGGGGTGGTACCTGTTATTCTGAATGCAAATAAGGCATCAGTAAATTTTGTAACCGATCATTCAAAAGGAAGCCTGGCAAGAGTGCTGACAAAGATTGCGGAAGGCGGTATTAATTTAAGTAAGCTGCAAAGTTTCCCGATTCCCGGAAGTGATTTCAAATACAGCTTTCATGCTGATATGGAATTTGAAACGATTGATCAGTTTCATCAGGTGATAGAAGAAATGAAACCTTCAACAGTTGAATTGAAGATTTACGGCATCTATAAAAATGGAAAGACAGTTTAATATGATACAGACATCAAAACGATTGGAAGGTATTGGTGAATATTATTTCTCACAGAAGCTGAGGGAAATTGATGAGCTGAATAAGCAGGGAAAGAATATCATCAATCTCGGTATTGGAAGTCCTGATTTGCCACCACATCCTGAAGTGATTAAAACCTTGCAGGAAGAAAGTGCAAAATCCAATGTGCATGCTTATCAATCGTACAAAGGTTCTCCGGTATTACGTAAAGCCATGAGTGACTGGTATAAAACATGGTATGGAGTTGAATTAAATCCAGATACAGAAATTTTGCCATTGATCGGCAGTAAGGAAGGCATCATGCATATCTGCATGACTTATCTCAATGCGGGCGATGAAGTGTTGATTCCTAATCCCGGCTATCCAACTTACAGCAGTGCAGTGAAATTAGCCGGTGGTACAACGATCAGCTATGATTTAGCAGATGAAAATAACTGGGAACCTGATTTTGCAGTATTGGAACAATCAGACTTAACGAAAGTGAAGCTGATGTTTGTGAACTATCCGCAAATGCCAACCGGGCAGTTACCTTCAGTTGAACTGTTTCAGAAATTAGTTGCTTTCGGAAAGAAGAATACTATTTTGATTGTTCATGATAACCCGTACAGTTTTATTTTGAATGAACACCCGATGAGTTTATTAAGTGTGGAAGGTGCGAAGGATTGTGTGCTGGAATTAAACTCACTCAGTAAAAGTCAGAACATGGCTGGCTGGAGAGTAGGCATGTTATGTGGTGCGAAAGAACGGATTGATGAAGTGCTTCGTTTTAAAAGTAATATGGATAGCGGCATGTTTCTGCCGCTGCAACTGGCAGCAGCAAAAGCATTAGGGCTTGGAAAAGATTGGTACGATTCAGTAAATGCTGTTTACAGAAAACGCAGAGAGAAAGTATTTGAACTGCTCGATTTATTAAACTGTGTTTATTCAAAAGAGCAGGTGGGAATGTTTGTATGGGCAAAAATTCCATCAGCATATAAAACAGGGTTTGAATTAAGTGATGAAGTATTATATAAAAGCAATGTGTTTATTACACCCGGCGGCATTTTTGGAAATGCAGGGAATGGATATTTAAGAGTGAGTTTGTGTGCACCGGTAGAAAAATTTGAAGAATCGATTAAAAGAATAAAGGGCTAAGAGTTCAAAGGAGAAAAAGAGATGAAAGAGTTTTCTTCTTTCCTGGCATAAACTAAATAAAATGGAACGTAAACGAATTGCAATCATTGGTTTGGGATTAATTGGCGGGTCACTCGCTATTCAGCTGCATGAGAAAAAAATCTCATCAAAACTGATTGGTGTTGATGCAAATCCTGATCATGAAGCCAAAGCACTGGAACTGGAACTGGTGGATGAAATTCTTCCTTTGAACGAAGCGGTTCAAAAGGCAGAAGTGATCATCCTCGCTATTCCTGTTGATTTAATGACAGATTTATTGCCAAAGATCCTGGATAAAATTGATCAGCAGATTGTGATTGATCTTGGTTCAACTAAATCACAGTTAGTGGAAGCAGTTGCCAATCATTCGAAACGTGGACGTTATGTGGCAACGCATCCTATGTGGGGTACAGAATACAGCGGTCCTACTGCAGCAGTGCGTGGTGCCTATGAAAACAAAGCGGTGATTCTTTGCAATGAAGAAGAGAGTGATAAAGATGCAGTTGAATGGACAACGGCTATGTTTAGCAAAGTAGGGATGCATTTATTGCATATGGAAGCGAAAGCACATGATCTGCATGCAGCTTATGTAAGTCATATTTCACACATCACTTCTTTTGCATTGGCGAATACTGTACTGGAAAAAGAAAAAGAAGATAATGCCATTTTTGAAATGGCAAGTGCCGGTTTTGAAAGTACGGTTCGTTTGGCCAAGAGTAACCCTGCCATGTGGGTGCCGATCTTTTTACAGAATAAAGTGAATGTTTTGGATGTGTTAAATGAACATATTGAGCAGTTGACAAAATTCAAAGAAAGTATTGAAAGCGGTAATACAGAAACATTGAGAGTATTGATTGAAGATGCAAATAAAATCAGGAGGATCCTGAAATGAGTTTTCGGGAAGCAACAGTGCATGATATTGAACAGATACAGCTTGTACGGAATGCTGTGAAAGAAAATGTTTTGAACAACCCTGCACTGGTACCCGATAAAGATGTGGAAGAGTATATAACGAAAAGAGGAAAGGGATGGGTTTGTGTAATTGATGATGTGGTTGCAGGATTTTCCATTGCTGATTTGGTTGATCATAATATCTGGGCGTTATTTGTTCACCCCGATCATGAAGCAAAAAGAATTGGAAAACAGCTGCATGACCTGATGATGGATTGGTATTTTGAACAGACAGATGAAACGGTATGGCTTGGTACAGCACCCGGCACAAGAGCAGAAACATTTTACCGGAAGCAGGGATGGAAGGAAGTGGGTGTGCATGGAAAGGGGGAGATTAAATTTGAAATGAGCAGTGCTGAATGGAAAACCAAACGTACAAGAGAGTGACACAACCAAAGCTGAATATTGAACAAAAAAATGACTATATAAAAAACTTAACTTTACAAACTTTAACAATGCAAACAATCGAATCAAACATGAAAGAAAAAGTGCAGGAAGCCTGGGGTAAAAAACCGCTCATCATCAGCGGACCATGCAGCGCTGAAACCGAAGATCAATTAGTGGCAACCGCACAACGGTTAGCCGCAACCGGAAAAGTAGACATGCTGCGTGCCGGTATCTGGAAACCACGTACCAAACCCGGAATGTTTGAAGGCATTGGTGCCAAAGGATTACCCTGGTTACAAAAAGCAAAAGCATTAACAGGGTTACCAACTACTGTTGAAGTGGCAACCGGTAAACAGGTGGAAGATGCATTGACGTTTGATGTAGATGTATTATGGATCGGTGCACGTACAACCGTGAACCCGTTCAGTGTGCAGGAAGTGGCTGATGCATTACGTGGTGTGGATATTCCTGTGCTGATTAAAAATCCAATCAATCCTGATTTAGAATTGTGGAGTGGTGCAGCAGAACGTGTTGCCCGTGCAGGTGTTAAACAGATCGGTTTAATTCACCGTGGATTTTCTTCTTACGGTAATTCTGAATACCGCAATGCTCCAATGTGGCATCTGGCAATTGAAATGAAACGACGCAATCCTGATATGATCATCATTAATGATCCATCGCATATTTGCGGACGCAGAGATATTTTATTAGAGACTGCACAGAAAGCAATTGATCTTGACTTTGATGGTTTGATGATTGAAAGTCATATTGATCCGGATAATGCATGGAGCGATGCAAAACAACAGGTTACTCCTGAGCGTTTGGAAGAAATGCTGAACAGCATCATCTGGCGAAAAGAAGATGTGGCATCAGAAGAATATCATGCAGCATTGGAAAAATTACGTCAGCAGATCAATCACCTTGATGATGAGTTGATGCAGATCCTCGGTCAGCGTATGAAAATTGCAGAAGGAATTGGGCAGTACAAAAAAGATAATAATATTACCATTCTGCAGACAAACCGCTGGAATGCAATATTAGACCTGTCTCTTATACACAT
>JBEBHT010000133.1:0-9925 GCA_040081135.1 Lacibacter sp.
CCACATAACAATTCCCAACCGCCCATTCGAATTCTATCCGTGCTCTGCGATTATGCTTGCCGTGCTTCTTGCAAATTTTTGTAAGACGGCTATTCTTTTAATATAAAAAAAATTGTTATGGCAGACTTTGATACCTCACACGTAAAAAATATTGTCTTGCTGGGCCATGCCGGCTCAGGTAAGACAACCTTAGCGGAATGTATGCTTTTTGAAGCTGGAATAATTACACGCCGCGGAACTATTGCCGAAAAAAATACTGTTGCTGATTATCATGAACTTGAACATGAACGAGGCAACACCATCTTCTCTAAATTACTACACACAAAATGGAAAGGGTATAAGATCAATATCATTGATACTCCCGGTTATGATGATTTTGTTGGCGAAGTAATTAGTGCACTCCGTGTAGCTGATACAGGAGTAATGCTGCTGAATGCTGCACATGGAGTAGAAGTTGGCACAGATATCATCTGGGATTACACAGAACAGTTTAAAACTCCCATGCTTTTTGCAGTGAACAAACTGGATGATGAAACTGCTGATTTTGACAAAACTGTTCATGAAGCTCAGTCGCATTTTGGAAATAAAATTACTGTGGTTCAGTATCCGTTGAACCAGGGCGTTGGATTCAATGCAATTGTGGATGTACTGAAAATGACGATGTATAAATTTCCTGCTGCGGGAGGAAAGCCTGAAAAACTTCCCATCCCTGATGAAGAAAAAGCAAGAGCAGATGAACTGCACCGCATCCTTGTAGAAGCGGTTGCTGTAAATGATGAAGCTTTAATGGAACATTACCTTGATAAAGGTGAACTCGATGAAGATGAAATGAGAATTGGTTTGAAAAAATCACTTATTAATCATGATCTGTTTCCTGTATTCTGTTTAAGTGCAACAAGAGATATGGGCAGTGGAAGGATCATGGGCTTTATTGATAATGTTTGCCCGAGTGCCAATGAAATGCCGCCACAAAAAACAAGAACCGGAGGAGAATTAACCTGCGAAGATGCCGGCCCAACATGCATTTTTGTTTATAAAACAATGTCTGAACCGCATGTGGGTGAACTTTCTTTCTTTAAAGTTTTCAGCGGAGTGGTTAAAGCAGGTATGGAACTGGTGAATGAGAACACAGGTTCATCAGAAAAAATTAACCAGCTCTTTGTAGTGGAAGGAAATAAGCGTACGCCTGTAAATGAATTAACAGCGGGCGATATTGGAGCCACTCTTAAACTTAAAAATACACATGTAAATAATACTCTTCACGACAAAGGGAAAAATATTGAATTACTTCCCATTGAATTCCCGGCAGCAAATCTTACAATGGCCATTGAAACGACTAAAAAAGGAGAAGAAGAAAAACTGGCCATTGCATTGCATGAACTTCGTCATGAAGATCCAACGCTGCGTGTTGAAGTTTCACCTGAATTAAAGCAAACACTGATTCACAGCATGGGCGATATGCATCTTGCTGTTGCTAAATGGAAAATTGAACATCTGCAAAAGATTGAAGTAAAATTCAAACGTCCACGGATTGCTTACCGTGAAACAATCCGCCGCAGTGCAGACAGTATGTACCGTCATAAAAAACAAAGTGGTGGCAGCGGACAGTTTGGTGAAGTGCATTTACGTATTGAACCCTGGTATGAAGGAATGCCAGAGCCTGCCGATTTTAACGTACGTGCCAGGGAAATCAACGAACTGCCATGGGGCGGCAAACTTGTTTACTATAATTGTATAGTAGGTGGTGCAATTGATCAACGTTTTCTTCCATCTGTTTTAAAAGGAGTGATGGAAAAAATGAATGAAGGTCCGTTAACCGGTTCTTATGTTCGTGATGTACGTGTATGTGTGTTTGATGGTAAGATGCATCCTGTTGACAGTAACGATATATCATTTAAGATTGCAGGGCTGCAGGCTTTCCGCCAGGCTTTTCAACAGGCCGATCCACAGATACTTGAACCCATGTATCATCTCGAAGTACTTTGTTCTGAAGACCTCACCGGTGCAGTAATTGGTGATCTGCAAACAAGAAGGGCAACAGTGGAAGGAATGGACGCTGAAGGTCATTTTGTAAAAGTGATTGCTAAAGTCCCGTTAGCTGAAATGCAGGACTACAGCAGCAGTTTGCGTTCCTTTACACAGGGCCGTGCAAAATTCAGAATGAGTTTTCTTGATTACGAAGCTGTACCTTTTGAAATTCAGCGAAAACTCGCAGATGAATACAGTAAAGTAGCGAAGGAAGAATTGGTGGCTTAGTTAAACATGTTTTTATAAAGCAAAAGATCCTGTTTTTTACGACAGGATCTTTTTTATTGATACTACAGATGATAACCAAAATTTACCTGAGACTATTTGCCGGTTCGGGCTCTTCTTCAGCATGTATTTGCTCCGAACGGTTTGCCACCATATTGGCAATGGCAAATTGAAAAATAGTGCCGAGTATTTTTTTAACCGGGTTATGTGTTGCCCCCAGTAATAATTTTTTTGCTACAAAGCCGGTTGCTAATCCAACCACATTATTCAGAAGGTTATTCCTGATTTCTGAAGATGTGGCAACCTGGTGCAATGTGTTTTTAATGAGATTAATTGGCTTTATACTTTCGTAAGCCAGTTTAAACTGATTCCTCAGTATTTGCATTTCAAGTTCCTGTTTATCTTTCAGTAAACGGATTGCTTCTGTTAATTCCTCTTTTCCAGTGTTCTTTTTCATACTGTTCCCTCTTGCATCATTTTGGTAATAACTGCATCATTCACCGGTGCTTTGATCCACTGATGCCTGAATATATATACCGGGATGGCAATGATTGCATAAAAACCTCCTACAGCAAAAAAACCATAGTAAGATTTGCCAAGAATTTCACCCAGCCAAAGGGCACATCCAATGTTAATACTCAGAATAAACATTGCAGCAAACATAAAAATCACAGCTTTTGTTGCAAGTGAAGAAGCAAGATCAGCCGATTTGTCTATAGTATTCAGCTTAAACAATTGAATCGTTGTTCTGCTGTAATCTTCTACTTTTTCAAAAAGTGATTCTATCGGTGCTGCAATGTTATTCATGAGTAATTAGTTGAACTGTTTTCAAATGAATGGTTAGAAAGGAAATTTATCAGCTTACATTATTTGTGTCGCTCTTTACATCAGCAAAAGCTGATTTTCCTTTTGTCACCAGGTCTTTTGCACCCTGTTTTGTGGTTTCATACTTGTCGCTGATAGTGTCTAAGAAATCATTGAATTTTTCTTTTACGTCATCTGCGTAACCTTCTCCTTTGTCTAATATTCTTTTTCTTGTATTTGAACCTTTATCCGGTGCAAATAAAATTCCTAACACGGCGCCGGTGGCAAGGCCTGCCAGCAATCCTAAAAAAACTTTTCCTGATTTCATACTGTTTGTGTTTTAATTGATGATTAATTTTTATTCTGCCTGTCTATTTTAATTAATGAATCAACCGTAAGAGTTCTTGCGCAGCTGCTTCCGATGAAGCCGGATTTTGACCCGTAATCAATAAGCCATCTGTTACTGTATGAACTGCCCAGTTTCCTTCTTTTGTATATATGGCACCTTTATTTTTTAATTCGTCTTCCAGTAAAAAGGGCACAACTTCTGTAAGCTGAACGGCATCTTCTTCTGTATTTGAAAACCCGGTTACCTGTTTATCTTTTAAAAGCGGTTCGCCATTTTCATATGTTACATTTAATAAAACTGCCGGAGCATGGCACACTGCGGCTATTGGCTTTTTGCTGCTCCAGAACGATTTGATTAGTTGAATTGAATCGGCATCATTTGTTAAATCCCATAAAGGACCATGCCCTCCGGGATAAAAAACTCCGTCAAAATCATCTGCAGAAACTTCACTAATTTTTTTTGTATTTGCCATTATTTCCAGCAACTCCGTATCAGCTTTAAAGCGGATTGTGGCGGGAGTTTGATTGATGTCCTCGTCACTTTTTGGATCGATGGGAGGTTGTCCTCCTTTTGGTGATGCAATTGTGATGTTTGCTCCTGCCTCTTTCAGCAAATAATACGGAGCAGCAAACTCTTCAATCCAAAAACCTGTTGTACGACCGGTATTGCCAAGCTCACTATGTGATGTAAGTACAATTAAGATGTTCATTCAGTTTGTTTATGCCGTTGTAGAAAATCGTTAAACCCTTGCTTAACGATTTTTTTGGTTTACTCACAGGTGCTTATGCATTATGATTTAGACAGATTGGATTTTATTACACAAAAGTGCGCTACATAGCGGAGGTAAGTGTTACATAACCTTTAGAATATGTTACAATATTCACACATTTACACAGGCAGTTGCTTTTGCCTGAATTACAACAAATAAGAATCTCTCGTTTTTTGTTCGATAAGGTTTGTGAATGTGTGAATAATGTAAGCGATTCCCTTAATTGTGTAACAGCTGCTGCCCGTATAAATCACATCTTTGCAATATCAATCAAATGCAATACAATCGAGTTCACATAGCAGAAGGTTTGTAATAGTCCCTGTTTTCACAGGGGCTGTTTTCTTTAACATATGCATGCTGTCTGCGATTGTATCATTATTTAAAAAGCGTTCAATCAAAACAGTTCATTAAAAAAAACAGAGTATGAAAATTTATGTAAGCCTGGCAATGGCCTTATTGCTTTTAACAGTAAATGCAAATGCACAACATGTAAACGTTGGTATTAAAGGAGGTTTAAATCTCTATAATATTAAAAACGATAATGGTGCAAAATATGAAACAAAAGCAGGTTTCAATCTAGGGTTGATTGGTCATATACATTTAGCTAAGCAATTGGCATTGCAGCCTGAGCTGGTTTATTCAATGCAGGGAGCAAAATACACAACTGCAGGAGTAGAAACAAAACTCAACCTTGGTTATATTAATATACCCGTACTGTTTCAGTATATGTTTGATAATGGCTTCAGAATCCAGGCCGGCCCACAGGTTGGGTTCCTGGTAACTGCAAAGTCTGAAACTGCTGATATTAAAACCGATATCAAAGACAACTTAAAAGCGGTTGATCTTGGCCTGGGCATGGGAATCAGTTATGTAAATCCGGCAACTGGTTTTGGTATTGACGGACGGTACAATCTTGGATTAAGTAATATCAACGAAAACAGTTCTGTAAAATCAACCAACAGGGGATTTCAGCTGGGAGTGTTTTATCTTTTTAAACATAGGGATTAAGATTTTTATAAAAAGAAATGGGCTGGCACTATGTCAGCCCATTTCTTTTTTAGTGAACTCCGTCCGTGTATGCATCTTTCGAAATGCAATAAGCGTTGAAGCGGCATGTGTGAATCATGTAATTTATATTTAGAATCATGTAAGGCATATTAAATGTATGCGCTGACCTTTATACTATGAAAAGCACCGGAAAAACAAATCCACCCGAAGGGGAGTTGAAACGGGAAAATGCTGAGCTGGAAAAATCAGCAGCACATATCATTGTTGAAATAATTGAGTATATGGCAAATGCTGTGGTTATTAAAACAATCATCAAAAAGTCAACCGGAAATGTCAGCGTAATGTCGTTCGATAGTGGAGAAGGATTGACAGAAAAAACGTCTCCCTTTGATACGTTTGCACAAATTATTGAAGGGAAGGCCGAGATAGTAATCGATCATGTATCTCATTTACTGCATTCAGGACAGGGGATTATTATTCCTGCTCATGTATCAAACTACATTAAGCCCAATGGCCGCTTTAAAATGATTTCAACAATTATTAAAAGTGGATATGAAGACTCCGTTTCCGGGTAATTTCTGTTTCGTACAGGAGATAATTTAGTAACACCAGTAATCTACATTTATGGATGCTCAATTAAAGGTAAATACAAGTGGTTTCAGAAAAGAAAACTCCACCTATGGCTACCAGGGAAAGTCATTGGCGGAAACGAGTATTAATGGTTTTTTCACCATTGACCGTCATTGGACAGTTCTGAACTGGAATGATGCAGCCGGAAAAATTCTTGGTATTAAAGCAAAGGACATTGTTGGAAAAAACCTGTGGAAGCACTTTGCAGATATTCTGCCTCTGGGTTTTTACCGGGTTTATCAATCAGCTTTTTTGTTGCAGGGTCCGGTTAAATTTGTAGAATACTGGAATGAAATAGGCGCATGGTTTGACGTTATCAGTTATCATTCCGGAGACAGTTTATCCGTTTCATTTAAAAGTTCAAATCATTTAGCTCAACCTGAGAACCCAGAAGAGAAACTGGAAACACTTACTGAGCTTTACCGTTATGTAACGGAAGTAACAAACGATTGTCTTTGGGAATGGAACCTGCAGACATCAGAAATGTTCTGGATTGATGGAGGGCATAGACGAATTTTTGGCTATGAGATCCAGAATGCACTTTTACCCCAGAGTTTTTGGGAAAGCTGCATTCATCCTGAGGATAAAGTAAGAGTAATAGCTAATTTAAATAAACTGGTTGAGGCAGGTACTGCAGTAAAATGGGAAGATAAATACAGGTTTAAAAAAACAAATGGAGAATATGCGTATGTTCATGACAGGGGACATTTTATTTACAAAGGCAATAAAATAACAAGAATTATCGGTGCAACCCAGGACATTACCGAAACTGTATTGCTTGAAAAAAAATTGGAGGAGGAAAGAGAATCGAGAAAAGTTGAAATGACTGATGCGTTGCTCACCGCCCAGGAAAATGAACGGTCGGATATTGGAAAAGAATTGCACGATAATCTTAACCAGATACTGGCTGTTGCCAAAATGTATATTCAGATGGCAAAAACAAAAGCAAAGGACAGGAATCTTTATCTCGATAAATCATATGGGTTGATTGTTGACGTAATTGACGAGATCAGAAAAATTTCCAAACATCTTGTTATACCCGGAGTTCATATTTTCAGCATTACAGATAATATAAACAACCTGATTGATGATTTGAGGACGGTTGATCCTATACAAATCGATTTTCATGAAAGCGGAATTAATAAAGAAATGCTCAATCAAAAAATGCTGATGAGCATCTTCCGAATTGTACAGGAACAGGTTAACAATATTTTAAAACATGCGAAAGCAAGTTACGCCACAATTGATTTGAGCATGGATGAAAATGAGCTGATGTTACTTATTTCAGATGATGGGGACGGGTGTAATGTTGTGGCAGAAAAGAAGGGAGTAGGAATCATTAATATTAACAGCAGGGTGGAATTATACGGTGGAAAAGTTTCTGTTATCTCGCAACCCAACGAAGGATATTTATTAAAGGTTGTTATTCCTGCAGCAAGTTTAAGTGTAATTCAGGAACAAACTGTGAGCTGATTGATAGAAGTGAATTTGAATATTCAATCAAATAAGAAACGTGTGAATCATGTAACTCAAAGCGGTCATTATGTAACTTTTTCAACAGATATAATTGCACCTTTACAGTACAGCTAATCTTTTTCTCATATAGCAGTTGGTTTTGGAAAAATGCCCTTGTCTTTACAAGGGCATTTATTTTTTCTTCAATGTGTGAAAGATGTAATCTATTTCTTCAATTGTATAACAATCTTTAACAAAAGGAATAGCACCTTTATAGTGTGAAAAACTATCATATAATTTAAGGTATATAATGGATTCTATGGAAGATTTAAAAGAGAACTGGAGTGAGCACAAAAAGAAACTGAAGCAAAAGTTTGGATTTTTAACAGATAATGATTTCATGGTTGTGCTGGATAAAAATGACGACATGATTAGAAGGCTCCAGTTAAGGCTGGGTAAAACCAAAGAAGAATTGTATAAAATTATTGCAGCACTTTAGGCATGGTTTTTTCTTTGGCTTTATTTGAGTGATCTGCTTTTAATTATCGGTAAACATGTACAAATGAAAAAGATAATTTTTATCCTTACAATTCTTGTTGGCGGCCTTGCTTTTCAAACTGCAACTGCACAGCTTCGTGTTAATGTAAACATTGGTGTACAGCCAATGTGGGGGCCTGTAGGTTACGATTATGCAGAGTATTATTACATGCCTGATATTGATACCTACTATTACGTGCCGGGGCGTAAGTACGTATACCTCGAAAATGGACGCTGGTTGTCTTCAGCTTCTGTGCCTTCCCGCTACAGGGGTTACGATTTTTATAACGGGTACAAGGTGGTAATTAATGAACCCACTCCTTACAGGAATGCTGTCATGTACAGAACAAAGTATGCTTCTTATAAAGGAAGGCATAGCCAGGGGAATATACGGAACAGCAATGATTCAAGATATTTTGAAAACAGGAATCACCCACAGCACAGTAAGTGGAAAAAAGAAGGAGAAGGCAGCAATAGAAACAAGGAAAACAAAAAGGGGAAAGGTAATAACAGTAATCATAAGCACAAAGGATAAAGTGATCCGCAAATTGTCAGTTATGTATTGTCTGCCTGCCTTGCTGTGAAACGACCCGTATTGCAGATTATTTTCCTTTAAGTACAGTAAAGAAAAATGCCAGGGGCCGAATTATTTTTTAACAATTAAATTATTTTTTATGAGAGATCTTCTTTACATCATTGCAGTTATTCTGATAATAGGGTGGCTGGTTGGATTCTTTGCATTTCATGCTGGAGGACTGATTCATATACTCCTGGTAATTGCTGTTATTGCAGTAATCCTCCGGCTCATTCAGGGTAAGCGGATAATTTAAGCCGGCAGCTGGCTGGTTAATAGTGAAAACCACAGCTTTTTCTGCTAAGACGGCACTCTTTCAAATGTGTGAATTATGTAACTCTTTTCAAGAGTTGTGTAAACTTCAGTAGAAAGAAATGTACAATTTTACAGTGCGGCTATATATCTTTTTCTAATAGCAGGTTTTGGTTAAAGTCCTTGTTTTTACAAGGGCTTTTTTTGTGCCTGGAATTTTGATAGCCGCCTTGTTAAGAGAATAAAAGAGATAGAGATCTGATATATGCCTGTTCAGGTTACTGATAAAAAAGTGCGGACACAACTTTAAGTAGAAGCAATGCAGTGCAGATGTTCTTTTCGCAAGCAGCTCAGATGATGCCTTGGAAGCGAATAATGCTCAGGTAAGTGATCGGAATATTAAAGTGAAAGGTGCAGGTGAAAACAGCAGCAATAGCAATGTAATACAGCCCGCTGTTAAATAGACGGCATTTGTACAACCTGCACAAAAAAACCGGCAGAAAGCCGGAATTGTAGTTGCTTGTAAGGTTGTGCTGCTACCTGCAACAGTAAACTTCTAAAGGCCCGTGTCTTCTCATGAATGTTAGAATCGAAAAGGTGTTTGAAGACACGAACCAGGGAAGTTATGTGAACAGGTGTTGTTCAAAGGTGTATTACAAAATAAGGATCAATAATAAAATGATGATGATGATTGCACCAACTGAAAGATAAACACCGTTGTTAATGGTTTTCATTTCTTTGCGGATGTCTTTTACTTCTTTGCGCAATTCTTTTCGTTCAACCTTTGTCATAGTCGATCTGTCCATGCTCTTGATCTGTTCCAGGCGGTTCAATAATACCTGAACTTTAGGATCAACAATTTTTTCAGTGGGATTGGTTTTTGCTGTTTCAGAAACAATAGCACTTGAACTTGCAGGCAAAGCAACCGCAATAAAGAGAACTACTGTTGCCAGGCGTAAAATTTTTTTAAACATTTTTTAGTTTTTAAGTTTGAAGAAGACAAACCTTCACTGTTCCGTTTTACCTGCGAAGGGGGTTGTTATTTTCAAGTTAAAGGTGCGGAACTCTGGCAATAAAACTGTTACATAACTTTGAGAAAGACTTACATTATTCACACATTTCTTCAGGTAATTTTGTTTTCACTGTGTCCCGGTATTACGGATTGTATGATACTCATTATCATTTTGAAATGCAGCGAAGGATTAAATGAATAGTTTGAATTTGCCGGAATGATTCTTCCATCTCCCGGCTTCAAAGTTTGTTTTACTGAATTAATTGTGAGCTCAGGGTTGCC
>JBEBHT010000531.1:0-2189 GCA_040081135.1 Lacibacter sp.
TTACCTGGGTGCTTTATCTCATCAGAAGAAAATAATCCACACAATCATCTTCTGTCGTGCAGCGTTAAGTAAGAAAATCCGTTCTTTTCTGTAACTTATGCCTGATGAAGAAATACCTGCTTGGCATATGGTACTCGTTTCCCGTACAACTGATCTTTCTGCATTTCAGAAAATATCAGTTGATGCTGCTGTTTTGGTTCTTATTAGCAAGTGCAACCAGCGGCGGCTTTATGAATCATTTTGGTGCCGACTCTTTATTTCTTTCGCCTGAATATCTTGGTGAAGTTAATTTCTTCAGTTCCTTTTTTGTTGGAGCTGCATTCGGTGGCTTCCTGATGAGCTGGAACATCACTACGTTTATTTTATTCAGCAGCTATTTTAAATTTCTTGCAACAACATCAAAACCCTTTTTAAAATACTGTATCAACAATGCCGGCATACCACTTCTGTTTCTCATCAACTATTTTATACAGATCATACGCTTTGATAAGTTTAAAGAATTGATGAATACAGGTGAGATCCTATTCATTGCATTGGGCTTTCTGTGCGGACTTGCTTTATTTGTCGGGTTTTCACTTCTATATTTTTACGGATCAGAAAAAGCTATTCTTCGCAATATGCAGCCAATGCTAAGCAATCCGCAACAGTTTATGGAAAAATTTAAACCCATTCCTGTTGCACATGAGCATGATCCCGTTATCACTGTTAAATATTTTTTAACCGGTTTTACCAGTTTCAGGCAAACAAGAAATGTTTCACATTACAGCAAGATTTTCCTGGATATGATTTTTAAGCGGCATCATTTCGCTGCTGTAATGGCCATCCTATTAGCATTCCTGTTCCTGATTATCTATGGATTATTTTTAGACCGTCCCTCTTTGCAGTTGCCTGCTGCTGCCAGCATTTTTGTATTCTTTGCTATCCTGATTGCCGCATCGGGCGCATTGGCTTACTGGCTTGATACGTGGAGTGTACCTGTTGCACTGATCCTTATCTTCCTGTTTAATTTTCTGTTTCGGTATGAGTACATTGATATCCGCAACAAAGCATTTGGATTGAATTATGAAGACAGAAAAAGCCGCCCGGAATATTCACTTGCCTCCATGTTGAAAATCTGTACTCCTGAACAAATGTCGAAAGACAGTTTACACATGATACAGGTTTTAGAAAACTGGAAGCGTAATCAGCAGGAAGAAAAACCATTCATTTACATTTTAAATGTGAGTGGTGGCGGCAACCGGTCTGCAACATTTACAGTAAATGTGATGAGCGAGTTAGACAGTTTATTGCAGGGAAAACTGATGCAGAAAACATTTCTTTTCTCCGGCGCATCGGGAGGAATGTTAGGTGCAACCTATTACCGTGAACTATACCGTCAGAAACAAAAAGGTGCAGTTGTTGATTTCAGCAGGGAATCTATTTCAGCCAATATTGCAAAGGATCTGCTCAATCCTATTTTCTCAGCCTATGTAACAAGAGACCTGATAACACCTGCACAAAAATTTTCTGTTGGGCCTTACCGTTATGTAAAAGACAGAGGCTATTCATTTGAACAGCAGTTCAACTATAATACAGATAACATTTTAACTGATCGTTTGATTGATTATAAAGAAGATGAGTTTTATGCAAGAGTGCCGATCGGTTTATTTGGTTCAACTGTTTCACAGGATGGAAGAAAGCTGATGATCTGCAGTCAGCCCATCAGCTTTTTAATGCGTCCCCAGCCAGACAGTACAAGAGGTATTCATGCAGAACCTGATGCCATTGATTATACTGCTTTCTTCAAGGATCTTGATCCGTATAATATCCGTTTACTTTCAGCATTGCGTATGAATGCAACTTTTCCCTATGTGCTGCCCAATGTTTGGTTACCAACAAAACCCATTGTTGACGTTATGGATGCAGGTCTGCGTGATAATTACGGGCAGGAAATCACACTGCGCTTTCTGCATGTATTTAATGAATGGATCAAGGCCAATACATCAGGTGTGATTTTTATCCAGATCAGGGATCGCAAAAAAGGTGAATGGAATGAAGACCTTACAGAACCAAGTATTGGAGATATTCTGTACAAACCTGTAACAACACTGCAATACAATTTTTATAAAGTGCAGGATTATATGCAGGAAAGTATGGCGAGCTATTCCACATTTTCCATCCCGATTAACCGGTTTACATTTATTTATCAG
>JBEBHT010000134.1:0-9898 GCA_040081135.1 Lacibacter sp.
TAGCCGCCCATAAATATCATATAAAGTGATACAGCAAACATACCGGCACCACCCATCAGGTTCATTCCTACTGCACCTGTTTTGGGTAAATTTTCAGACACAAAACCAAGCATAGTCGGCCAGAAATAACAAACGCCGATACCAAATATTACAGCACCCACAAAAAGCATATTACCTGTGGTATGACCCAGCAGGTATAATCCAAGTGCTGCAAAAATTGCGGAAAATAATAAAACGCCTGTGGGAGACAGTTTGTGTACAACAGGTCCGGCAAACGCCCTTCCTAAAACCATTACACCTGTTTCAATGGTTAATAATAGCAATGCATTGTCTGTTACATTTTTCAACAATACATCAATCCATTGGCCGGTAAATAATTCAGTAATTGCCGTACCAAACATTAAGATAATCATTAAGAAAAACAGCGGGTTTATTAATGCCCCATACATTTGGGAAGTAGATACGCCGCTTGAAACCCTTTCTGTAACAGGGAACTCCAATTTGCTGAAAAGGTAGCCGTAAATGATAGTTGGAATAAGCATCACTGCCACTAATAATTTCCAGTTATCCAAATAAGAAGTATCCGGAATATTTATTCCGAAAAACTTTACGATCAAGGTTCCAATTACAATACCACCCGGAAACCAAAGATGGAAGTGGTTGAGTTTGGTTGTTTTGTTTTCAGGATAAAGACTTGCCACAAGGGGGTTGCAGGCAGCTTCCACTGTTCCATTTCCTAATCCAATTAACAGAGTAGAAATAAATAACGACCAAAAGCCAGTTGCCATTATTGTAAGAACGATTCCCGAAAGATGAAAAATGGCTGCGGCAACAAGGAGTTTTTTCATCCCGATAATATCTACCACCATGCCACCAATAATAATGGCAAGCGGAAAACCCCAAAAGGCAGTACTTGTAATGATGCCTGCCTGCTCCTGCGAAAGGCCAAAATTATGTTTCCATGTATCAAGTAAGCCAGCCCTTATGCCAAAAGACAAAGAGGTTACTAATAGTGCAAGACAACTGGCAATAAATAACTGGTTGCGTTTATCAGAATTCATTTTGCAATCGTTTAGTGGTTGGTTTAAGCGAAATCTAAATTTAGGAGTTTTATCAATTCATCAGCACAAAATATGTTAAGAGTCTGTCGCAAACGTTTGTTATTTATTCCTGTAAAATCAATTTTTGTTTTTTGATTTAACTGCTATCTTTAAGACCTTCAAATCAATTGCTTGTTATGGGAGATTTTCAGATAAAAGTTCAACCGAAAAATTACGATGTTGTAATTGTTGGTTCGGGTGCAGGTGGCGGCATGGCTGCCTATATGCTCAGCAAAGCAGGATTAAAAGTGTGTTTGCTGGAAGCTGGTGTCATGTACGATCCGCAGAAAAATGTAACCCAATTTAAAAATCCATGGGAAAGTAAACGCCGTGGAGCAAGTACAAAGTTTCGCCCCTTTGGTGATTTTGATGCCTGCTACCATGGATGGGAAATTGAAGGCGAACCCTATACCAAAGCAGAAGGAACGCAATGGGATTGGTGGCGTGCACGTATGCTGGGCGGAAGAACCAATCACTGGGGAAGAATTTCATTACGATTTGGCCCAAAAGATTTCAAACGCAGAAGTATTGACGGGCTGGGTGATGACTGGCCGATTGGATATGCAGATATCAAACCTTATTACGACCGTATTGATCAGCTTATCGGCATCTTCGGTACCAATGAAGGATTGGAAAATGATCCTGATGGTTTTTTTCTGCCTCCGCCTAAACCACGGTTGCATGAGTTGATGATTAAAAAAGGAGCAGTTGCTGCAGGAGTAAAAGTGATCCCATCCAGGTTATCCATTCTCACCAAAAAAATTGAAAGTACTACACCCGACAGGGGCGCCTGTATTTATTGTGCACAGTGTAACCGTAACTGCAGTACCATGAAAGCCGACTTTTCTTCCACCAATGTATTAATCTATCCTGCATTAAAAACAGGGAATATAGATGTGGTTGCCAATGCCATGGCAAGAGAAGTGCTCACCAATAAAGAAGGATTGGCAACCGGAGTAAGTTATGTAAGCAAAGAAGATATGCAGGAGTACCAGGTAAATGGTAAAGTGGTGATTCTTGCAGCGAGTGCCTGTGAAAGCGCAAGATTATTACTCAATTCAACATCACAACGTCATCCAAATGGATTAGCCAACAGCAGCAATGTGGTTGGAAAATATTTACATGACAGTACCGGTGCTTCAATGGGAGGATTGTTGCCTAATTTGTTTGGCCGCAAAAAATATAATGAAGATGGTGTAGGTGGAGCACATATTTATTCTCCTTGGTGGTTAGATAATAAAAAACTCGATTTCCCAAGAGGATACCATATTGAATATTGGGGAGGCTTCAGTCAACCGGCTTATGGTTTCGGATCTGATATTCAAACCTATAATGGAAAGTATGCTGTAGCCGGTAAACAGAAAGAAGCAGGTGGTTATGGAGCATCTTTAAAAGAAGACTATCGTTATTTCTATGGTGCTGGTGTTGGCATGGCTGGAAGAGGTGAAGCAATTCCCATGGAAAGCAATTACTGTGAAATTGATCCAACTGTAGTAGATAAATATGGTATTCCTGTATTACGCTTCAATGTAAAATGGAGTGAACATGAAATTAACCAGGCCAAACACATGAAAGAAACTTTCCGTGAAGTGATGCATAATATGGGAGCAGTAATTACCTGGGGCAACGATGGTCCGGAAAATAATTATGGATTGGAAGCGCCGGGAAAAATTATTCATGAAGCCGGAACAGTGCGAATGGGAAACGATCCGAAAACCAGTGCATTGAATAAACATAACCAGGCACATGATTGTAAAAATTTATTTGTGGTTGATGGCGGTGCGTTTGTAAGTCAGGCTGATAAAAATATTACCTGGACGATCCTTGCATTAAGCATGCGTGCAAGTGAATATATTATTGACGAGTTGAAAAAAGGGAATATATAGAGCCCATCCCGACCTTCCCCAAGGGAAGGCCATCTATGCACAGCCCTTGCTTGATGTAAACGTTAACTAAAATGAGGCAGGGTTAATGATGATGACTTAAGAACGTAAGATGAAATGCTGAATTAATATTGTTGAACAAATAAAAAATGCCCGGCCTCCCTCTCTATGGGAGAGGGAATGAGGGAGAGGCTTCATTATGAAAAGAAGAGATTCCATTAAAGCTATTCTTGTTGGTACAGTTGCAACTTCCGTACTGGTAGATGCATGTACAACTGCCGATGAAAAAACAAAACCGGTTGAGCAACCTGCTGCCAGTACTATTGACCGTACAAAAGAAGAAGCTGAGAGAGAAGCCAAGCTGATGGCTGAAACTTTTTTTACAACACATGAACTGGCAACCATTGCTGTGCTGAGTGATATCATTATTCCAAAAGATGCCATAAGTGGAAGTGCAACAGAAGCTGGTGTCCCTGATTTTATTGAATTCATTGTAAAAGATATGCCCCAGCATCAAACTCCCATGCGTGGAGGTTTGCGCTGGCTGGATATGGAATGTTTTGAACGCTTTCAAAAAGCATTCAAAGATTGCGATGCCAAGCAGCAGATTGAAATGATAGATGAAATTGCTTATCCTGAAAAGGCAAAACCTGAAATGAAAAGAGGTGTTGCTTTTTTTAATCTGATGCGCAACTTAACAGCATCGGGTTTTTATACTTCGCAGATCGGCGTAAAAGATCTTGGCTATGCAGGCAATACACCCAATCAATGGAATGGGGTGCCGGATGATGTACTGAAACAATACAGTGTATCTTATTCTGAAAAAGAATTGAAAGAATGTATTTCATTTGACAAATAATCAACCAATGAGTAATAAAAAAACAAGAAGAGATTTTTTACGCACTTCTTCTCTGGCAGCAGCAGGTTTCATTATTGTTCCAAGACATGTGCTTGGAAAAGGGTTTGTTGCTCCCAGTGATAAACTGAATATTGCCGGTATTGGTGCAGGTGGAAAAGGTGCCAGTGATTTAGCTGAATTTGCAAAAAGCCCTAATGTAAATATCGTTGCTTTCTGTGATGTGGATGAAGCACAGGCAGCAGGTTCAGTGAAACGTTTCCCCAATGCAAAATTCTATTATGATTACAGGGAAATGCTGGAAAAAGAAAAAAACAATATCGACGCAGTTTCTGTTTCCACTCCCGATCATACACATGCTATTGCAACGATGGCGGCCATGCAGTTAGGAAAACATGTATATGTACAAAAGCCATTGACGCATGATATTTATGAAGCAAGGATGTTAACTGAAGCAGCCAAAAGATATAAAGTAGTCACACAAATGGGCAACCAAGGCGGAAGTGGTGATGGTGTTCGGTTATTGAAAGAATGGTACAATGCAGGATTGATTGGTGATGTAAAAAAAGTGCAGGCATGGACTAACCGCCCGGTATGGCCACAGGGCATGGCCAAACCAACAGGAAATTTTACAGTGCCTGATAAATTCAAATGGGATCTCTGGCTGGGCACAGCGAAATATGAAGAATTTAATCCGGCTTATCATCCGTTTAACTGGCGTGGCTGGTGGGCTTATGGTACAGGTGCATTGGGCGATATGGCCTGTCATGTAATGGATCCTATCTATCGTATTCTTCCAATTCTTTATCCAAATGAAGTGGAATGCAGTGTGCCAAATCAATTTACTGCAGCATGGACTGAAGCCGGATACATTGACAGTTGCCCACCTGCATCCATCATTCATTTGAATTATCCAAGAAAAGATAAAAAAGGAAATATTAAAGTAACCTGGATGGATGGTGGATTATTGCCGCAACGTCCGGAAGAATTATTGCCCGATGAGCCAATGGGTAACTGGGATGGCGGTGTCATCTTCGAAGGAACAAAAGGAAAAATGATGTGCAGCTGCTATGGTGCAGATCCTGTATTGCTTCCAACAAAAAGAATGAAAGAAGTAAATCTTCCGAAGCAGACATTAAAGCGTGTACCTGAAGGACATTATTTACAATGGGTGAATGCATGTATTGCCGGTTATGGCAAAGCAGAACTAAGTTCTCCGTTTGAATATGCGGGCCCGTTTACAGAAAGTATATTGATGGGTAACCTTGCTATCAGATCATGGATGATGAAAAATCCAAACCTGAAAGGATGGGAGGATAAATATCTCGGCCGCAAAAAGTTATTATGGGATGCAGCCAATATGAAGATCACCAACTTTGATGAAGCCAATCAATTTGTAAAAAGAGAATACAGAACCGGCTGGTCATTGGGTGTATAATTTTAAAAGCAGAAAAATAAACACATGAACAGAAAACTTCGCATGGCCATGATTGGTGGCGGTAAGGATGCATTCATCGGTGCCGTTCATCGTTTGGCAATGAATATGGATGGACAGGTTGAACTTGTTGCCGGAGCATTAAGCGTTAATCCGGAGGTTGCTGTTGAATCAGGAAAAATGTTATTTCTTGACGAAGACAGAATTTATACTGACTATAAAGTGATGCTTGAAAAAGAAGCAGCCATGCCTGTTAATAAGCGCATTGATTTTGTAAGTATTGTTACGCCCAACTTTGTTCACTTTCCTCCGGCCATGATGGCTTTAGAAAAAGGGTTTAATGTTGTAATTGAAAAGCCCATCACCTTTACTTTGGATGAAGCCAAACAACTCAAAGCAAAACTGGAAGAAACAGGATTAAGTTTATTGCTCTGTCACACGTACACTGGTTACCCAATGGTGAAGCAGGCAAAACAATTGGTGAAGAGTGGTGCATTAGGTAAAATTCGTAAAGTGTATGTTGAATATCCGCAGGGGTGGTTGAGTACATTGTTAGAAAGTGCAGGCAATGCACAGGCAAGCTGGAGAACAGATCCAAAGAAAAGCGGCAAAGCAGGTTGTATGGGCGATATTGGAACACATGCTTTTAACTTAGCTGAATATGTTACCGGACAGGAGGTGACACATCTTTGTTCAGATATCAATATAGTTGTAGAAGGAAGAATGCTTGATGATGATGGAGCAGCTTTTTTAAAATTCAACAATGGCGCAACAGGAGTATTGATGGCAACACAAATTGCAGCAGGAGAAGAAAACAATATTAAGATCCGTGTATATGGTGAAAAGGGCGGATTGGAATGGAAGCAGGAAGATGCCAATACATTACTCGTGAAGTGGCTCGATAAACCCACAGAGATTTACAGAACAGGTGGTGGATATAACAGTTCCTTCGCTGCACATAATTCAAGAACTCCTGCCGGTCATCCGGAAGGATACCTCGAAGCCTTTGCTAATCTCTACAGAAATTTTGCATTAACGCTTCGTGCAAAAATTGACGGTGAGCAACCAAAAGAAGAATGGCTCGACTTTCCGGGAGTGAATGAAGGAGTAAGAGGAATGGCATTTGTTGATAATGTAATTGAGAGTGGAAAGAGTGAAATGAAATGGAGAGAGTTTACCGTGTAAAGGATTCACGCAGAGAGATGGAGGGCGCAGTGATTTATTAGTTATCCGAATACTGACTTATGCAAATAAATGAAATCACCGGAATTATTATTGAAGAGTCGATTAGGATTCACAGAGATATTGGCCCTGGTTTGATGGAGAAAGTGTATGAAGAACTCTTGGCTTACAGACTCACAAAACGTGGACTTAATGTAAAACGACAGCAAAAGATTGAACTCATTTATGAAGAGGTTAAATTAGATGTTGAGTTGCGTTTTGATTTAATGGTTGAAAACAAAGTTTTGGTAGATTTAAAGTCGAAAGAAACTGTAGCGCCTGTTGATTATAAAATATTTAAAACATATTTAAAGCTTACGGAAATTTCGGTTGGTCTGGTTATTAATTTTAATGTAGAATATTTAAAGGACGGTATTAAACGGGTAGTTAATAATTTCATTGATGAATAAAAATAAACTCAGCGCCCACTGCTTCTCTGCGTGGGCCTCAAATAGAGGTTGATATGAATACAATTAAAGGTCCGGCAATATTTCTTGCACAGTTCATGGGCGATCAACCGCCCTTCAACAATCTCGAAGATATCTGCAAATGGTCAGCATCATTAGGTTTTAAAGCCATTCAGATTCCCACCTGGGAAAGCAGGTTGATTGATCTGAAACTTGCAGCAGAAAGTAAAGCCTATGCAGATGAACTGAAAGGAAAAATCAATAGTTATGGGTTGGAGATTTCTGAATTAAGCACTCATCTGCAGGGACAGTTAGTGGCAGTACACCCTGCTTATGATATTATGTTTGATGGATTTGCTCCTGATGAAATGAAAGGAAACCCGAAAGCAAGACAAGAGTGGGCTGTACAGCAATTAATGTATGGAGCAAAAGCATCACAGAACTTAGGATTGAATGCACATGCAACTTTCAGCGGTTCATTATTGTGGCATACATTTCATCCATGGCCGCAACGGCCCGATGGTTTGGTGGAAGAAGGGTTTACAGAATTGGCAAAACGATGGTTGCCCATCTTAAATCAATTTGATGAATGTGGTGTGGATGTTTGTTATGAAATTCATCCCGGTGAAGATCTGTTTGATGGAATTACGTATGAAATGTTTTTAGAGAAAGTGAATCATCACAAGCGTGCCTGTTTATTATATGATCCATCGCACTTTGTATTGCAGCAGTTAGATTATTTGCAGTACATCGATTTTTATCATGAACGAATCAAAGCATTTCATGTAAAAGATTCAGAGTTTAATCCTACAGGTAAACAGGGAACTTTTGGTGGTTATCAAAGCTGGATCAACCGTGCAGGCCGTTACCGTTCACCGGGCGATGGGCAAGTTGATTTCAAAACCATCTTCAGTAAACTTACACAGTATGGGTTTACGGGCTGGGCTGTAATGGAATGGGAATGTTGCATAAAGCACCCCGAAGATGGTGCCAGGGAAGGAGCTGAGTTTATTAAAAACCATATCATCCGAGTTACAGAAAAAGCCTTTGATGATTTTGCCGGAGGTGAAAGTAATTCTGTAACAAACAGAAAGATTCTGGGACTTGATTAATTACCTTGCAAAAAATTTTTACACTTTAAAATAAAAATGATGAAACAGATTTTATTTACTTCAGCCATTGCACTTACACTGATTGCCTGTGGCGGAGCCGGTACAGAAAACAAAGAAGCAGCAAAAGAAGAACCAAAGGAAACAGCAGCAACACCAGCGCCTGCGGCAGATCCGACAGCAAACCCGGATTATGAAAATGGATTGGTACTGGTTGCTCAAAGCGATTGCCTTACCTGTCATAAAGTAGATGAAAAACTGATTGGCCCTACTTATCGTGATGTTGCCAATAAGTATGAAAATACAGAAGCCAATGTAAAGATGCTGGCTGAAAAAATAATCAAAGGAGGTACCGGTGTTTGGGGACAGGTAGCAATGACTCCGCATCCTGCAGTAACACCGGCAGATGCTGAAACGATGGTTAAATATGTTCTATCACTTAAAAACAAATAAGCATGCTTCGTTCACTTTTAATGTTTGCTGCCGTCAGTAGTTTTTTCTTTTCCTGTAATAATGATACGGGTGAAAAAAAAGCTGAACAAACTGATACGGCAACGTCAACCACAGTAGCAACTGTTTCTGCTTTATCTGAAGAAGAAGCAAAAGACGGATGGACTTTGTTGTTTGATGGACAGTCTTTAAAAGGCTGGCATAAGTATGGTGGAAAGCCTGCCGGCAGTGCATGGAAAGTTGAAGATGGAGTATTGCACCTTGACGCATCAAATAAAGAAAACTGGCAGAGCAGGGAAGGTGGCGATATTGTAACAGATGAAGAGTATGAAAATTTTCATTTGAAACTGGAATGGAAAATTGACACCTGCGGTAACAGTGGTGTAATTTTTTATGTACATGAAGACACAGTAAAATATCAATGGCCATGGATGACCGGTCCAGAAGTGCAGGTGCTGGATAACAAATGCCATCCGGATGCAAAGATCATCAAACACCGTGCAGGTGACCTTTACGATATGATTACTTCAACACCTGAAACGGTAAAACCTGCACAGGAATGGAACCTGGCAGAAATTAAAAGTTTGAACGGAACACTGGAATTATATCTCAACGGAACAAAAGTTGTAACCACTACCATGTGGGATGAAGGCTGGAAAAAAATGATTGCAGGCAGTAAGTTTAAAGACATGAAAGATTTTGGAACATATAAGAAAGGAAAAATTGGATTGCAGGATCACGGCAATAATGTGTGGTTCAGGAATATCAAGATTAAGAAGTTGTAATCATTACAATAATCTAAAAGAGGCCGCTGTACAGCGGCTTCTTTTGGTTTTGTCCATGTTGGTTGCTTACCAACAGAGAATAGTTGTTTAGTTTTTTACCTCATCCTGCATCAATAAAACACTCCGGTTAATAAACTCTGTGAGTTGATTGCCCTTCAGCATTCCCTGTGAGAGTAAAGCAAGATCGGCCAGGTTATGCACCATTTCTTTTCCTGTTTCTTTATTCGCTAAAATTTTTCTGTACAACGGATGATTTCCATTCACAGTTAATTCAACTTCATCCGGCATCGATGCATAGAAGCTGCCCATTGGTCCACCCATTTGTCCCATCTCTTTCATACGGCGCATCATTTCAGGTCTTGTTGCAATAACAGGCGGAGCATCCAGACTCAAACCTTTCACTTCAACATTCAGGTGCAGATCAGCAGCCTGAATGTTGAATAACTCTTTCAGTTGAGTTACTTCATCATCTGTTAATACACTTTTGATTTCATCCTGTTTGTCAATGAGATTATCTGCAATGTCAGCATCAACACGTTTGAACTGTACATTCTCCCACTTCATTTCCATATGGCTGATGAATGCCGCATCAACCATTGTATCAAACAGCATCACTTTATAACCTTTTGCTTCAGCTGCTTTGATAAATGTA
>JBEBHT010000532.1:0-2184 GCA_040081135.1 Lacibacter sp.
GTATAGCATACCATTTTTGTATCTTCAAGTATTGAAAGTTCTTAAATTTTGATTCGGTTTGTTGGCCTTTGGCAGGTCTCCAATTCGGTCTCCCTGATATTTCGGTTTGGCAAAAAGCAGAGTGGTTAAGTGTTTCAGCGTTGGGCTTTACTCCCAGCGGGATCACAAAAGCAAAGAAAACCTTGTTAGTATTAACAGGGTTTCCCTTTTTTAACACATCTTCGCCCTTTTTCTATGCCATTTCAGTATGACCACAATCAGACTTCTATATTGAGATGATGAATATATTGCAGCAATCATTCAACAAATAAGATTTATTTATGACTTCGATTGTTCTGTCATCATCTCAACCGAAATCGGGGAACCTGCTGTCACCAACATCAAATAAAATCTGGAGAATTGTTCAGTTTATTCTGTGGCTGATAGGCGCTGCCATTTTTTATTGCCTTATTCTTTATCCGTCCTTAGGCACTTTGCTTTTCTGGAATATTTTAATTCCTGTGGCACCAGCCTTATTAGTAGTTGCTACAGGTTTGTGGCGAAATATCTGCCCTCTTGCAACTACAAACTTATTACCGAGGCACTTTAATCTTTCGAAAAAAAAGATCATGAAAGTGCCTTTACAGGGAAAATTAAATCTTTTAGCAGTTGTTGTATTGTTCCTCATTGTTCCTTTAAGGCATGCAATTTTTAATAGCAACGGACCTGCTACAGCTGCATTATTATTTGTATGCATTGTTATAGGCCTTTCAATGGGATTTTTTTTTGATTGGAAAAGCGGATGGTGTTCATCGTTATGCCCTATTGGCCCGGTTGAAAAACTATATGGAGAGAACACCATTGCTTCTTTACCCAATGCACATTGCAGTCAATGTGTAAATTGTTCTGTTCCTTGTCCTGATTCAACCCCTAACTTCAATCCCGATCTTTCAAACAAAACAGTTTATCATCGCATCAGCAATTTGCTGATCATTGGAGGGTTGCCCGGCTTTATATTCGGCTGGTTTCATGTGCCGGATCATTCAGGCATCAATAATTTTCAAACACTGTTTGCTGTTTACAAATTCCCTTTGGGTGGGTTGATCGTTACCCTGCTTGCGTACTTACTTATTAAGTACACATTGCCGCAACTAAATAGCAGAAGGCTTGTGAGCTTTTTTGCTGCCGCAGCTGTTTCGTGTTACTATTGGTTCAGGATTCCTGCCCTGTTTGGTTTTGGAAAATTTGCCGATGATGGTCTGCTTATTAATCTGAAAACCGTTATAAGTCCATCACTCATTACTGGTTTGTGTATTGCGTTGGTCATTTTCTTTTTCTGGTGGCTGGTTTTCAGAAAACCAAATAAACTTAGCTGGATTATACGCCCAAAGTATAAATTGGCGAAGTGAGAGAAAAATGAATGCTAATTGTAATTACTGAAACTGAAAAACTTACTCCGTTACAAATTTTTCTTTCATCTTCTCCAGCAGCTTTGTTTCAATCATCTTGGCTGCAAGGAGAATCATATTCTTAAATGCTTTTGAAGTGGAAATACCATGACCAACAATCACGGGTTTATCAACACCCAGCACAGGAGTACCGCCATACATTTCAAAATTAAACCGTTTAAAGTAATCGTCTTCATGCAGGTTGCGGGATTGAGCAATATCAAAAATTGATTCACCCAATTTCAAAATAATGTTACCTGTAAAGCCATCGCACACCATCACATCTGCAGTGCCCGTAAAAATGGCACGGCCTTCAATGTTACCGGTAAAATTAATCAGCTTACTTTCTTTCAGTAATTTATAAGCTGCCTGTGCAAGAAGACTCCCTTTCCCTTCTTCTTCACCAATATTAATCAGTGCAACTTCAGGATTTTCTATTTCAAGAATAGTTTGTGCATAAATGCTTCCGAGTATTGCATTCTGTAAAAGATTTTCAGGTTTACAATCGGCCTGCAATCCAACATCCAGGATCAACCCATAACCACCCTGTACTTTTGGAATAACGGTTGAAATGGTTGGGCGCAACACACCTTCAATGGCACGGATGGTATAAAATACACCCACCATAACAGCACCTGTGTTACCGGCGCTGATAAAAGCATCAATCATTCCATTACCTAATAATTGAAGACCCATACTTACAGATGAGTTGGGTTTATCACGCAAAGCCCTAGTAGGTGAATCATGCATATCAATC
>JBEBHT010000533.1:0-2184 GCA_040081135.1 Lacibacter sp.
GTGTAACGGGGCAGCCAGTTCTTTACGATTTCTTCTTTTGTCTTCATCTTTGTGTAATTAAATTCTGCTAAATTAATCATTTACTTTTGAGCAATGATAAAAGTTGTGTTTCCCCCGGCCTCTTTCCAGATCAAAGAGAAGAATTCAAAGGAAGTAATTTTTGATGACATCCGGAAAAGCTGGATCATTCTTACTCCTGAAGAATGGGTGCGGCAGAATTTTATTCATTACCTGGTTCAAACAATGAATTACCCTTCAGCACTAATCGGTATTGAGAAAGAAATTTCATTAGGTGAATTGAAGAAACGTTTTGATGTGCTGATTTATAATACCAACCACCAACCTTGGATGATGATTGAATGCAAAGCAATGGATGTGGAGCTGAGTGAAAAAGTACTTGAGCAAATCATCCGCTATCATGTTTCTGTTCCTGTTCCTTACATTGTAATTACCAACGGAAGCTATACATATGCATGGGAGAAAAAAGAAAACCAGCTCATCAGTTTGAATGAAATGCCGGTGTTTGAATAACGCTATTCTGAAATAGTTATTGATTTAATTTTTCATTGATCACTCCTTTGGCTTTGTCAAATTCTTTTGGCCCTTTTTCCGGTTTTGCCAATGTTAATCTTGGATTGGAAACAATCAACCCCGGATTAAGGCTGCACCAGATATAATATTTTTCGCCCGGCTTCAGATCAACTTTCAGTTTAATTTTAAATTCCATTTCAGCAGACAGCATTCCCGGGCCAAATTGTTTTACCGGAATGATGAAACGGTTATGATTGCGGATAGTGCAGAGTGTTGAGTCATTCAGTTTAAGGTCATACTTTACAATTCCCAAATCGAATTTATCAGAACGGTAGATATATAACCAGGCGTACTGGCTTGAATCAATCGGTTCGGATTTATCCTGTGCAGAAACAAATGACATACTGAATGAAATCAGTATGATGGCGAGTAATTTTTTCATGATTGAGTGTTTTGGTTTTTTACAGTGAAAAGGTAAAAAAAATGTGACTCTATCTGTTGAAATTATACAGGGGCTTTCTCTATCAAATCCCTGATGGCAACTGAAGCCACAACCGCACCGAATACAGCAGGCATATAAGAAACAGTTCCGTATGCTGATTTTTTATAATTCTTCCCATCCGTAAGCATTAAGCTTTCTTTAATCGGTTCTTCGGGAGAGAACACAACTTTGACTCCTTTTCTGATTTGATGCTGCTTCAGCATTTTCCTGATCTGCTGTGCAAATGGGCAGTTATATGTTTTTGAAATATCAACCACCTGCAGTTTTGTGGGATCAAGCTTTGCACCTGCGCCCATACTGCTCACCAAGGGCAAACCACTTTCAAAAGCCAGTTTAATAAATGTGATTTTTGGTGTGATGCTGTCAATAGCATCAATGATATAATCCGGCCTGGTCTGCAACAGTTGTACAACCATTTCAGGATTGATGAATTCTTTGATGACTGTTAATTCCAGTTCTGGATTGATTGCCTGCAAACGTTCAGCCATTATCAATGCCTTTGACTGACCATGATTGGTTGCAAGAGCAGGTAACTGCCTGTTTCGGTTGGTGGGATCAACAACATCACCATCAATGATTGTCATCTTGCCAACACCACTGCGTGCAATAAACTCGGCTGCGTATGATCCAACTCCACCAAGTCCAACCACCATCACATGCGATTTTGTGAGGTGACGGAGTTTGTCTTCGCCAATTAATAAACTTGTTCTTGAAAGCCAGGAAATATCCATCATAATTTTATTGCCGCAACGCCAAAAACAGCAGCTGCATTTTTTTGGAGCTGCAAACTAAGTGAATCTCGGGTAATCTTTAAAACATCTGCTGCCAGATTATATATTTTCTCAATACCCGTTTCTGAATCATCTGTTTCTAAAAAGATATTTTCGGCAGGAAGGGCAGCAATTACCTGATGCATTCGTTCATGCTGTAAATCTTTCCCGAATGAAACATAATACCCATTGCTTATGATTTGCAGAGCAATCGCTATGTTTTTATTGTACCCATGAAAAATGACCGGTACTTTATTTTGATGTTTTGATAAGAGTTGAAGAACATCTTCATGCGCTTTTACACAATGAATGATCAGTGGCTTTTGCAGCTCGTTTGCCCATTGTACCTGTTTAAGAAAGATGTCTTTTTGCAGACGGAAA
>JBEBHT010000534.1:0-2180 GCA_040081135.1 Lacibacter sp.
ACTTTTCTTCATCACCCTTGCACTCTTTACTACCTGCGGTAAAAACATTTTACCTGCACCAAACAAATCACCCACTACATCCATGCCTGCCATGAGTGGCCCTTCAATAACATCAAGTGGTCTTGGATATTTTATTCTTGCTTCTTCTGTATCTGCATCAATATAATCTGTGATTCCATTTACCAACGCATGTTTCAGTCTTTCTTCAACTGAATTGTTTCTCCATTTTTCATCTTTAACTTCAACCTTGCCTTTTGCTTTTACTGTTTCTGCAAAGGCTATCAGTTTTTCTGTTGCTTCGTTGTTGTCATTGTTGCGGTTAAGAATTACATCTTCACACAATTCTCTCAGTTTTGGTTCTATTTCATCATACACTACCAGCTGGCCTGCATTCACAATACCCATATCCATACCGGCTTTGATAGCATAATACAGGAAAATGCTGTGCATGGCTTCACGTACATGTTCATTGCCACGGAAAGAGAATGAGAGATTACTTACACCACCACTGATCTTTGCAAGCGGCATTAATTGTTTGATCTCCTTGGTTGCTTCAATAAAATCAACACCGTAATTATTATGTTCTTCCATGCCGGTGGCAATGGCGAAAATATTCGGATCGAAAATAATATCCTGCGGATCGAAGCCAACCTGTTCGGTAAGAATTTTATAAGCTCTGTGACAGATCTCAACTTTGCGTTGTTTGGTATCAGCCTGTCCTTTTTCATCAAAAGCCATCACCACCACGGATGCACCAAACATGCGGCAGATCTCAGCCTGTTCAATAAACTTTGCTTCTCCTTCTTTCATGGATATTGAGTTCACAATACTTTTTCCCTGCACACATTTCAAGCCGGCTACAATGATGTCGAACTTCGATGAATCAATCATCACAGGAATCTTTGCAATATCGGGTTCACTTTGCACAAGGTTAATGAAGGTTGTCATGGCCTGTACACCTTCCAGCAATGCATCATCCATGTTTACATCAATGATCTGGGCACCGCTTTCCACCTGTTGCCGGGCAACGCTTAATGCCTCTTCGTATTTATTGTCCCTGATGAGACGTGCAAATTTCTTTGAACCCGTAACATTGGTACGTTCACCAACATTAATGAAGTTGGTTTCAGGACGAACGATCAGTGGTTCTAATCCGCTGAACCTTGAATATGGTTTAATGACACTCATTTGTTATTCTTTATTCTGCAGTTAATTCTAATTCTACTGTTGGTAATTCTCTCGGCTTAATCTTTTTTACATGATCAGCAATATGCTTGATATGTTCCGGGGTAGTACCGCAACATCCGCCAACAATATTTACAAAACCTTCTTTGGCCCACTCTTCTAAATAGTGACCGGTATCTTCCGGATGTTCATCATACTCACCCATTGCATTTGGTAAACCGGCATTGGGATAAGCAGATACATAACAGGAAGAAATTTGTGAAAGCTCTTCAATGTGCGGACGCATTTCATGTGCACCCAACGCACAGTTTAAACCAATACTTAATGGCTTGGCATGCATCATGGAAATATAAAATGCTTCCAGTGTTTGTCCGCTTAATGTTCTGCCGCTTGCATCAGTAATGGTTCCACTGATCATGATGGGAAGTTCAGGCAGTTTTGTATCATGATAAAATTTCTTGATGGCGAAGATGGCTGCCTTGGCATTGAGTGTATCAAAGATGGTTTCAATGAGCAGCAAATCAACACCGCCATCAACCAAACCTTTTACCTGCTCGTAATACGCATTGGCTACTTCATCAAACGTAACTGCACGGTAACCGGGATTATTTACATCTGGTGAAAGAGATAATGTTTTACTCATCGGTCCGATAGCTCCTGCAACCCAGGCGCCTTTCCGGTCTTTCCCTTCGGGTGAAGCAAGAAACTCAGCGACTGCTTCCTTTGCCACTTTTGCTGATGCAACATTTAATTCATAAGCAAGGCTCTGCATTTCATAATCGGCTAATGAAACTGCCTGGCTGTTGAATGTATTGGTTTCAATGATATCTGCACCTGCTGTCAGGTATTGTTTGTGAATGTCTTTGATAATATCGGGACGTGTAATTGACAAGAGGTCATTATTTCCCTTTACATCGGTAGGCCAGTCTTTAAACCGTTCGCCACGGTAATCAGCTTCAGTAAGTTTATGACGCTGAATCATGGTGCCCATTGCC
>JBEBHT010000135.1:0-9867 GCA_040081135.1 Lacibacter sp.
TACCCTTCTTGCTTTTTTATTGTTCCGTAAAAAGAACGTAACGAGTGAATCTTTTACAGCAAACGGATATTTTCTTGTGAAGCGGTTATAACCATACATTGGTTCTTTATTGGCTGTTCCGTTTAAGCCAAGATAAGTTTTCAGTGAAAACATGATCTTTTCAACAGGGTCATTAATTTTTTCTACAGGCTGCATGGATTTGCTCAGCACCAGCAGTTCACCATTATTCAACTGCACCTGCCAGCCAAGTTTCAGCAAGGAATCGGGATGGTTGGTTTTGAGAAATGTTTTGAGATCGAGTTCCTGCAAGTCATACTTTACAATAAAACTGTCGAGTGAAACCTGCGGCAGGTTTTTGCTGAGTGTAATATAGATATGCCCGTTCTTCACCACGAATGCTTTTACCGGCGGTTGTGCCTGTATGTTGAGCGTAACAAACAGCAACAGCAAAGCCGGCAGCAACTGCTGCACAAGCTTCCTGAAGAGAATGATGTTACGTTTTACTTCCATATATACATTTTACGCTTTACAAAGTTAAACCCAATTTTGTGCATGGAGAGAAAATCAAATCCCAGCATTCCGTCTAAACAGCGCTCATAAGAATAACACATTTTGGCGAGATTGGTTACCAGTATGGGCATGGTTGAAATAGTTCGGTCTCCGATTGTAAGATTACTCATATCGCCATATAATGCATCCACTTTTGAATTACCTGCACCATTGAGGGTAATACGTTTGGTGATGACTACATTGCCGAGCACACTTTCAGACAAACGGCTGTCGATTACATTTGACTCAGCTCCTGTATCAACAAGAAAGGTGAGTTTTTTATTTCCCACTCTTCCAAAGGTTAGAATTTTATTGTCAACCAGTGTAATAGGGAAAACAGAATAAGCTGCTGTATCGTTCAGCATCCTGTTCTGGTAATTCTTTCCATCTTTTTTTGTAATATGGTGAAGATGTATCTCACTGTTTTCATAATCAATGATCATTTCAAACTGTTTGAACAGCTGCACACCCATCAAACCAAAAATTTTGATCCCTTTGCTGTTTTCAATATGACCAAGATTGATACGGTCGGCAGTTACTTTATAATAGTTGACTGCACCAAATGAAAATTTCTTTACTTCTGTGCGTCCGTTATCAGCTACTGTTCCGGTAATACCACCACCCTGTTCACCATGACTTGGTTCCATATAGGGATAATCCCTAAAGTAGGTCATGTTGAGAATTAAGCCGGGGGCGCCGGTGTCGAGAATAAAGCTGCCTTCAATATTATCAGCTTTGGCTTTAATGAGAATAAGATTACCTGCACGGCTGAAGGGAATAACAAAATCAACCGTATCTGTTACAACAACAGGATCAGCTCCGAATGACCCGGAAGAAAATACCTGATTGGCTGCATCACTACTGTACGATAAAACTGTTTTGGATGAATCCTTTCCAGCGGGAGATTGAGCCATGCCATCAACAGCAGCCAATATAATGACCGCTGCAAATAACAGCTTAACCGGAAATGATGATAGCATAAGGTTTAATTCCAACTCAAAAATAAATCAACAGCAGTTAGATTACGAACCAGTGAACAACCTGCATAACCACTAACCACAATTTAACCGTTAGACGGACAGCATATCTCCGAAGTTACTGAAACGGGTGATTTCTGTATGAATGGTAAGAGTTACATACTCAGTAAGAAAATATCAGCATCTATTACTATCTTAAATCATGATTTCACTTGAAACATTTCGCAAGCTCTCACTCTCCTTTCCTGAAACAACGGAAGAACCACACTTCGAAAAAACCTCGTTCAGGATAAAGAAAAAAATCTTCGCCACATTAGATATAAAGAACAGCATTGCCTGTATTAAACTTTCAGCAACTGATCAGGATATTTTCTGTTTGATTGACAAAGAAATCATTTATCCTGTTCCCAACAAATGGGGCCAACAGGGATGGACACTGATTAATCTTGATAAAATAAAAAAGCCGTTGTTAATTGATGTGTTAACAACGGCTTATCATGAAGTGGCAAAGAAACGTTAGCAGATGTTGTCTGTTCACCCAAAGGGAACTGCACAACTTTCTGAATAGATCCCTGCAGACCACACTTAAAATTATATGTGATGATCAGTCACCCTTCGGGTGAACAGTCATCGGGTCAATTACTGCTTCACTTCCACCATTCCTGCTCCATGGTAAGAATGATATTCACCATTATACATCGCATCGGCACTCACAGGACCCATGCGGTACAAACCGGGTGATACTGCTCTTACTGCATAATAATAACTCTGCTTATTGCTTCCGAGATCAACAAACAAATGAATCCGGTCGTCACGAACATCCAGTGCAGTGGGGCTTGAACCATCTTTGATCCAATCCATACCAGGAATTTCTTTGGTTCGTGGGTTTTCAATTTCAAATCCTGCAGGCAGAATATCAGTGATGACAATATTCTCTACAGTTGTTGCAAAACTTTTTTCAATCGTCACTTTTACAATCACCAAATCATTTTGCTGAAAACTGTTTCCACTGATCGGCTGACCAGTTCGGCTGTAGAATTGACGGCGCACTTTGATATAGCTGTCTTCTTCTTTGTAAGAACCTGTTGCACTTACACCTTCAGCCACCCAGTAATAATACAATCGTCCGCTGCCTTTTGTAACAACCTCAATATTTGCTCCGCCCAATTCTTTTGCTGAAAGTTTGAGATCGGTACCGTTTAATTTCCCAACTGTTTTACCATTCACTTTCACATCAGCCGTTACATTACTTCTTGCTGCAGAACGTGCCAGTTTACCTAATGCAAGAAAACCGAATGACCGTTCCTGTGTACTCAACCACTGACGCTGTTTCAAATAAGCAGAAATATGTTTTGCCATCAACGGAACCTGTGCATTGCCCGGATCAACATCAATCAATACATTCAGTGCAATTGCTTCATCCCTTACATCACTGTAAAAACTTCCTCCTGTTTGTGCCACACTTACTTCACCACTGAATGCTGAAGGCAGCATAGAAGCAAATGATTTTTTATCGCCGCTCAAAGCATAAGCAGCTGCAAGTAAATAACGGCTGTCAAGTGCAAGCATCTGCTGATTCGCTTTGTAATAATTCATCACACTTACCTGCGGACGGTTAGCCAGCGCTAATACATACAAACTGTAAGTCACTTCTTTGGGTGCGATCTTTTTATTGAATGTCCGGTTATAAAAATAGTCAATCGTTTCTTTTGTTTTTAAACGGTTGATGAGATAACCCAGCATTGTTTCTATTAAACTGTTATCTACATCGTAACCGGCCTTGCGTGCTTCAATTAAGAAATGCGCTGCATAAACGGTCGTCCACCAGCTCGCTGTTCCTTCACCATCCCATAGTGTAACAGAACCATTATACAACTGGCGCATTTTAATTTTGCGGATGGCTTCATTGATATTATAAACAGATGTTGAAGTGGATGATTTATTTTTCTTCATCGCATCGGCCAGATCACTGAAATACATTTGAGGAAATGCAGCTGATACAGTTTGCTCTGTACATCCATATGGATACTGCACTAAATAATTCAGCTGTTCACCCAACTCTAATGCAGGTGATTTACTTACCACAAGTTGATAATCTGTACTGCCCTGCATAAAACGGTTAACAGGAATGGAGATGGTTTGTGATGATCCGCCTGCAATACTTCCACTGCCGCTTTCTTTTTGTAAAGTTGATGGAGGACGTACAGTGATCTGTGTTTCATCAAAGAATTTTTCACCCATTGCATTTACTTCCACACGGATGGTTCCTGAATCAATGCGTTGCTGTGCCACTACTTTAAACACTGCCCTGTTCTCTGCATTGGCTGATAAGTTTGTCTGCTGATCTGCGCCACCAACAACGGTTAATGGGCCGCTTACTTTCAGATGCACTTTTGCAAGAGCTGCATTCTTGGTTGTATTGCTGAGTGTAACAGGCACCAGCACGGTATCACCCGGACTTAAAAATCTTGGTAATCCTGTACTGATGACAATGGGATCAGCAACAGTCATATTATTTTCAGCTGCACCAAACCTGTCATCTTTATAGGAAACAGCCATCAACCTTATTTCACCGCTGAACTGCGGCACATCAAATTCAAAATTTACTTCACCATTTCCATTTGCCTGTTTAACACCGCTCCAATAACTGACGATCTTAATTCGCTTATTAGGCATTGGATTATTGCGTTTGTCCATTTCACTTCCATCACCACCGGTACTGCTGAGTCTTGCACGCAGTTCAGGAAACAATAACGGATACAAATCAAATGCATCAACACCCAATGCCTTACGTTGATAGAAGTAAGAATAAGGATCAGGTGTTTTCATGTTGCTCACCTGCAGTACACCATTATCAACAGCAGCCAGGGTTACATAACTGTTAGGTGCTGCTTTTATTTTTACTTTCTGATGTGTACGGCTTCTTGTTGATTTGGCCGATGTGATCTGCACATCAATCTTCCTGTTCTTTGCATCTACTTTCAATGATTGGAATCCATGTGCAACTGTTAATGGAATATCGCTCACTGTATGTGGTTTGATCAGTGTTGCTGTTACATATACATTCGGCAGATGGGAATCACTTAAAGGAAGGTCCATTGATGCTGAACGTTTATCAACATTGATGTACTGATAAGAAATCACTTTATCTGTTTCTAATGTCACCAGCATTCTTCCGCTGAAAGGTGTTTTGAATAAAATCTTTGCAGATTCACCGGTGAAATATTCTTTCTTATCGAGTTCGATATCGATCTGTCCTTCGGTGTTTACTTCAAAAGAACTGTTATCTCCACCCCATGAACCGTAACTGTAAAAGCTACGGCTCACATAGGTTGAAGCTCCGGGAGTATAGATCCGTATTTCATAGTTGCCTGGTTTGCGGGGAACGAAATTGTATGTAAAACTTTCTCCGCTTACGGTTACCATATCATTCCGCATAACAATATCTTCCTGCTGTGAATCATAACGGAAATAAGAACCGCTTTTGCTCAGCACTGTTCTGTATTCATGTTTAATCACCTGCACATTTGTCTGTGCAGTTACAACCTTCTCTTCTTTGCTGAGTGCTATTACAGGAAATTGAATGGTTTGATTAAGCGGATAATAACTGTAACCATCATACCCCAATCCGTAAAAAACATTTTGTGTGTACACATCAGCAGTTGTGAGTTTACTTACCGGTCTTCCTGTTTCATCAAATACAGTTGTATAAATATTGGCAGTGAGCAAACCCATATTTTTATAGATAGCAGGAACACCCACTCCTTCTGTTGCATTACCATCAGCATCTGTTTTTCCTTCCCGAAGCACTTTATCAAAAAAGGTCTGCTGATTGGCTAAACCAAAAGCATACTTATCATATTTAGCTGGAGAAAAATAGGTTTGTTTGAATTGTATTTCACATTCATAATTCCTGTTGGCAGCTGGCGGACCGAAAAAGTTAACTGCATTAATTTTCAGTGAAGTTGAATCACCGCTAACTAAAGAAGGTTTACCCAATTGTGCAGTTACTTTAATTCTGTCGGGCACAAATTCTTCCACGCTGAATGTTTTTGTGCTAAGCAATACATCATTGCCTGAATACAGTTCCAGCTGATAACTTCCGGTGATGGCGCTCTGCGGCAGATCAACTGATATTTCTGCCGAACCCTGTTCGTTCAGCATCTTTCTGAAACTCTTCAACTCTTTCCCATTGGGCATTACGAACTTAAACTTCACCGGAATTTCACCGGGACTTCTCCATTCACTGTTCCTTAATAAAATATTCGCATTAATTTTTTCACCGGGCCTGTAGATATCCCGTTCAGCATAAATAAATGCATCCATGCCGCTTGCGTTATATGACTTGCCTCCCACTTCAAAGCGGCTTGTGTTAACTCTTGTTGAATGAAAAGGCAGGTAGTTAAAATCATCTGCGCTTTTTGCAATCACCATGGCAGGTTTAAAACCGTTGAACTCTTTTCTTGTATATTCCACTTCAGCAACACCTTCACCATTGGTTGTACCAATACCCAGTACCTGGTTGTTGGCACCATACACAGTTACATTCACACCATTTAGTGATTCAGCTGTTTTAATGGAGTTGGCAAATACAAACATTTTATCTTTTCCTTCTTTTGCTATTAATCCAATATCACTTGATGAAACAAAGCGGCTGTCTTTGATCCAGTAATCTTCTGTTGAACGGATCACCAGGTGATAAATTCCTTTGAAATCGTTTACCTTATCATCAATATTGAAATTAAACAACCTGCTTCCTCCCAGCTTTGGTAAAGAACGTGTATCGATTTCTTTTTCATAGATGACATCGCCAAGCGTTGCATCACCACCTTCTTCATTATAATAACCATCGTCTTCGCCTCCACTAGTTTCCTGCGGATAATATCCATAGCGATGCGCCGCCAGCAAGTTGCTTTCATAAATTTTTGAAACAACAATCTTCACCTTCGGCATATTAGTGATCTTCACTTCAATATTTTTCGTTCCGTTGGAAGAAAGATAAACTGCTTTACTGTTGGCAAAACTGATAGCCGGTTCCAGTTCACCAAAAGCAATATTGCTGCTGTAATTTTCTTTCAGCGTTCCTCCGAGTTTTCCACGCAGCCCTTTTGATATCAGCAGGTCGTATGTTTTCTGCACATCAAATGCATCACCCGTAATCAGGAATCCATCATCCACAACTTCTGCTGCATATTTTGTTACAGGGTTGATCTTAATAAAAGAAGCTAAACTTTCTTCCACCACCTGCTGGGATGTAAACACTTTAATAGTTGCAGACAACCCATCATGTCTTGACTCTACATTAGAGATGGTTAAATTATAAGGAGAAGGAATCGTAAATTTTTCTTCAATTGGTTCTTTGGTTCCATTCTTTCCACCATCCGGTACCAATCCTTTTGCAAGTGTAACAACAGTGGTATAATCTTTATCTTCAGTTTTTACCTGCAGCAACCTGATGGAAACTTTTTTATCGTTGTTGATCGTTTGAACAGTAAAATCTTTTTTCTCACCATCAACCTTTACTTCCAGCTTTTCTTTCAATACAGCCGGGCTGACAGTGTAATTGAAATACAGATCAACCTGCGGCACGGCTTTGTTCTTTGCATCATCCTGCGATACCCAGGTGATATTTGAATTCTCGAGCTGCAGATCAGGGGTATGAAATTCCAGCTGATCTTCAACCGTTACTTTACTGTAGTTACTGAAAGCAAGTACCTCACTGCTTATGGAAGCAGTGTAAGAAGTTGCAGCCGTTAATGACGCTGAAGGAGAAAAGATCAACTCATCGCCATGTTCCCATCGAAACCTTCCGGTAATCTTTGGTTCAAACTCAACATAAGGAATAGAATCCCATCGGTTGAGCAAGGAGTCGGGCATTAATTGTTTGGAGAAACGGAAAACGAGATTTCCCAGTGGCGGCACTTCGCCTTTAGCATTGGTTTCACTGAGTTTTACGGCGTTTTTGTTACAGGAGATCAATAGGCTGACTGCTGCTGTAAAGATCAGCAGTTGTAGATGGCTACGCATAAACTTGAAAGGTTAAAAGAGATTTGAAGGAAGTGAGAATTTGAATATGAATTTAATGCATAGTATACCATATAAACAAGAGGTATTTATTAAATATTATATAAATGATGTAAAATGTTTGCTTACAGAAAAACTCTTCATAGGAAACTCGTGAATTGCATCATACATTTATCAAAAAGAAATCATTCACACCCTTCTGATGAAACTGCAACGACCGAACTGGAAAAAAACCAGCAGAAGAATTCTGCTTACTGTTGCAGCCTGCATTCTGCTTTTATTCATTCTGCACCTGCTCTTCCCGTTGCCGGATAAGATTGAATACTCAACGTTAATTACCGACAACAAAGGAGAGGTAATCCATGCCTTTTTAACGAAAGATGAAAAGTGGAGGATGAAAACCGAACTGGAAGAAATTTCTCCCCTGCTGCGAAAAACAATTGTACAGAAAGAAGACAAATACTTTTATTATCACTTCGGTATTAACCCGCTTGCCGTAACCAGAGCGTTCTTTATGAATGTGTTTAAACAGAGACGCACATCCGGAGCAAGCACCATTACCATGCAGGTGGCAAGGGCTCTGGAACCCAAGCGGAGAAGTCTTCCCAACAAATTTGTTGAAATGTTCAGGGCTTTGCAGCTGGAACTGAAATACAGCAAGGCTGAAATTCTGCAACTCTATCTCAACCTTGTTCCTTATGGTGGTAATATAGAAGGAGTAAAATCAGCTTCCATTTTGTACTTCGGCAAAAATCCCAATCATCTTTCCTTAGCTGAGATTACTGCACTCTCCATTATTCCTAACCGGCCTTCAACATTGGTGATGGGAAAAAATAATGACGAGATTGTTCGCCAGCGGAACAAATGGCTGAACCGTTTTGCAAAAGAAAAGATCTTCACAGCAAAAGAAATTGAAGATGCTTTGGCCGAACCATTAACGGCAAGGCGGCTGATTGTACCTAAACAGATGCCGCATCTTTCTTACAAACTCAAACAAAGCGGCGATGTAAACATTCAAACAACCATTGAATTCAATACCCAGCAGAAGATGGAAAAACTGGTGGAAGATTATGTGCGTACACAAAGACTCAGCAATATCCGTAATGCCAGTGTGATCATTATCGACAATGAAACCCACCGTGTAATCACTTATGTAGGTAGCGGCGATTTTAAAGACACAACTGATGGCGGACAGGTAAATGGAGCAGCAGCTGTTCGTCAGCCGGGGAGTACTTTAAAACCTTTGCTTTATGGTTTGTGTTTTGATGAAGGTTTGCTTACTCCAAAAAAGATGATGAATGATGTTCCGGTGAATTATGCAGGTTATGCTCCTGAGAATTATGACAAAAATTTCAACGGACCTGTTACGGTTGAATATGCGCTTGAACATTCACTCAACATTCCGGCAGTGAAAGCATTGAATATGCTGGGAAAGGAAAAGCTGATTGACGCACTCAGCAGGATTGGTTTTAAACAGATACAGGCAAAACAAAAAAGCCTGGGCCTGAGTTTGATCCTTGGCGGTTGCGGCACAACACTTGAACAGTTAACAGGTATGTACAGTTCTTTTGCGAATGATGGAGTGTATTACAAGCCTTCCTATATAGTTCAGGATTCATCAACACAACGAAAAAGAATTCTTTCAGCTGATGCGGCTTATATGATCACTGATATTCTCAGTCGTATCAATCGCCCCGACTTTCCTATTTCCTGGGATGCAACTGCCCGTCTTCCCCGTATTGCCTGGAAAACAGGAACTTCATATGGCAGGCGTGATGCATGGAGCATTGGCTACAATAAAAAATATACAGTTGGTGTGTGGGTGGGAAATTTTTCAGGAGTTGGTTCAGCATATCTAAGCGGTGTCGAAACAGCAACACCCTTACTCTTCCGCATTTTTAATACGCTTGATTATGATGCCGACAGGGCATGGTTTACTCCTCCTAAAAACTTAGAACAACGGATGGTTTGCAGTGAAACAGGTTTACCACCTGCCGCTCAGTGTACGAATCTTGTGCTTGACTATTTTATTACCGGAATCTCTTCCACACAAACCTGTAATAACATTGCGGAAATATCAGTAAGTGCCGATGAAAAAATAAGCTATTGTAAAAGTTGTGAACCTCCTGCGGGTTTCAAACGAAAGTCTTACAAACTCATTGCGCCTGAATTGCAGAACTGGATGCAGGCAAGTAATATTTCTTTTGAAATGATTCCCCCGCATAATCCAAACTGTGAAAAGATTTTTAAAGAAGGTGCACCGTCTATTACCTCACCGGTTAACGGAACCGAATATCTCATCAGCAAAAAAAATCCT
>JBEBHT010000136.1:0-9859 GCA_040081135.1 Lacibacter sp.
CTGGTTTGCATCAAAACCAATTACTGAAAACGGATTTTCATTTGCCGGATGTACTGTTGCACCGGGTTTTGATTTTGCTGATTTTGAACTGGCAGAGAAAGAAGGGCTGCTGAAAAAATATCCGCAGCACAATCTGTGGATAGAAAAGCTGTGCAGATAAATTTCATTTAAATACATTAAATCATCAACAGGATAGAATTATTTCTGTAAACGACAGAACGCTGCAAAAAAATGATGAATTTTGTTTTTCAATTATAAAAAGCGAACATGGAACAGACAGATATTGCCGCATTACGTAAGGATTATAAACTGCACAGCTTAAATGAAGCAGATCTTGCAGCAACTCCACTTCAGCAGTTTGAACATTGGTGGAAGCAGATAACTGATGCAAAGGGCGATGAATTTAATGCCATGACTTTAGCAACTAATGATAAAGATGGATTGGTTGATGCAAGAATTGTGTTGCTTAAGGCTTTTGATGAAAGTGGCTTTGTGTTTTTCACCAACTATAACAGCAGTAAAAGTAAACAGCTGGATGAAAATGCCAACTGCTGTCTGCTTTTTCACTGGAAGGAACTGGAAAGGCAGGTGCGAATTAATGGTATTGCTGAAAGAATCTCAGCCAAAGAAAGTATTCAATATTTCGACAGCCGACCCGAAGGAAGTAAAATAGGGGCATGGGCATCGCCACAAAGTTTGGTTGTGTCAGGAAGAACATGGCTGGAGGAAACCTATCATTTTTATAAAGAGCGTTTCAAACATGGTTCTATTCCCAAGCCACCCCATTGGGGAGGTTACCGTGTAAAACCAAACCGTATTGAATTCTGGCAGGGCCGTCCCGATCGTATGCACGACCGGATGCTGTATACAAAAACAGAAACAGGCGATTGGAAAGTAGAACGGTTAGCGCCATAATTTTCAAATAATATTTTAATCAGGGCTAAAGCCCTCAGTGTTCCAATTAATAACCCCGGGCTTAAGTCCGGGGTTATTAATTAATGTATGCATTGGCTTTAGCCCTGATATCATTTTATCGGTTTTAGTTTTGCTGTAAAATGCCTTAGCGTTGGTGCTTCTTCAATGATCACCAGTCCTTTTATTTCAGTTCTTTTATTGAATACTTCAATGATTACTTCGGCCACATAATCAATATGACTTTGTGTGTACACTCTTCTTGGTATTGCCAATCGAACCAGTTCCAGTTGAGCAGGGATTAATTTTTTATCTGCATCGTATTTCCCAAACATCATTGAACCGATTTCCACACTTCTGATTCCTCCATGTACATACAATGCTGCAACCAAGGCCTGTCCCGGATATTGATCAACCGGTATATGTGAAAGAAATTCTTTTGCATCGAGATAGACTGCATGTCCGCCAGCTGGCTGCATAACAGGAACCCCTGCTGCAATTAATTTATTAGTGAGATATTCAATACTGCGGATACGGTATTGCAGGTAATGTTCATCGAGTACTTCATTCAATCCAATTGCAATTGCTTCGAGGTCCCTTCCTGCAAGTCCGCCATAGGTTGGAAAGCCTTCTGTCATGATCAAGAGGTTGCGGCATTGCTGCGCCAGTTCTTCATTGCGCATGGCTAAGAATCCTCCAATATTGGCGAAGGCATCTTTCTTTGCGCTCATGGTACATCCATCAGCATAAGAAAAAAGTTCTTTTGCAATTTCACGTACTGATGTTGAAGCATAACCTGCTTCACGCATTTTAATGAAGTATGCATTTTCTGCAAATCTGCAGGCATCAATGAACAATGGAATATGATGTTCTGTACAAATTTTTCTTACATCTTTAATATTCTGCATACTCACCGGTTGTCCGCCACCTGAGTTGTTGGTAACAGTAATTATACAAAGCGGAATATTAGCAGCGCCTTTTTCAGCAATGATTTTTTTCAGCGCAACTGTATCCATATTTCCTTTAAACGGTGCAGGTATGGCAGGATGTTTCCCTTCTTCACAAATCAAATCAATTCCTTCAGCACCTGAGAATTCAATATTGGCTCTTGTGGTATCAAACAAAGTATTGCTTATAAAATATTTTCCTTTACCACCGAGTATGCTGAACAATATTTTTTCTGCTGCTCTTCCCTGGTGTGTTGGAATGATTAAAGGCATACCTGTTATCTGCTGCACAGTTTCTTCAAAACGAAAAAAGCTGGGGCTGCCTGCATAGGATTCATCGCCCTGCATCATACCAGCCCATTGATTACTGCTCATGGCACTGGTGCCGCTGTCGGTGAGTAAATCAATCAGTACATCTTTTGAATGGATGAGGAAAGGATTGTAAAATGCTTTTTCTAAAATAAGCTGACGTTCTTCAGCTGTATTAAAATAAATGGGTTCAACAGATTTTATCCGGAACGGTTCTATGATTGTGTTCATGTAACAATGAATTAAAGTAAATGTGTTTGAGAAAAAAATGAATACTGCGTGAGGAGGGAGATGGCATTAAGATGGCCTGCTGATAATATTCTTCCAGATATTCATAGAGCAAAGTTGCAATTCCTTCAGCAGAATAAATATGATTGAAGTCATGTGGTGGGAAGAAACCGGTTTGTTCCGGGTTTAACCTGTTATACTGCGGTTAATTCCTGCTGAACAGTTTCGGAAACAGAGCTAGTTCCGCACAATTGTTCCTTTATCAGTATGAGGCACAGCATTTGCATAAGCAGGACTATGATAAAGCACCTAATCAGCAGTCTTTTAGTTTTTTCGGTTCTTGTTTCCTGCAACTCCGGCAGTGAAGACAGCAAAAGCGGAATAAAAATTTCTAAACGGGATAAAAGCATTACTCCCGCAAATGCATACAATCCTCTTTTTTTTGACAGTATGAAGCTTGTAACATTCATTGCAGATCAAAAGATCAATGACACGCTCGGGCTACGTATGATCAGTTTTTACAATACCCGTAATTATCAGATGGCATGGTTTACCGACAGCGGACTTACTGAACAGGCACGTGGTTTCTGGAACATGCATAATTATGCAACCACTTATGGAAACGACAGTTCATTAAAAGATAAAAGTCTGCAAAAAAGAATGAATGGATATACAGCGGAAGAAGATGCGTTCGCTGTTTCCACATCAGATAAAAATATCATGAGTACAGAATTGAAGCTCACACTTCATTTTATTCTTTATACTCTCAATAATTTTGAAGAAGGATATGTAAAGCGGAAGGAAATGGAGCGGTTTATCCCTGTGGTAAAATCTCATCCAATGGATATTGCAGATTCGCTTATTTCACAAACAAACAATGACGATAAAAATTATGAAGAAATAAACAACAGCTATAAATTATTAAAAGATGAATTGGAAAAGTATGTTGTTATTGCCAAACAGGGTGGATGGCAGGCTATTACCGCAACTGCCAGGCAATTCAAAAAAGGTAAATCATCTCCTTCGGTTATGCAGATGAAAAAAAGACTTCAGCTTTCAGGTGATATGGCGGCAGATACCACAGCTCTATTTAATAATGAATTAGAAGCGGGCATCAAAAAATTCCAGGTGAGGTATGGTTATAAACCAACAGGTATTTTAACCGATGGATTAATAAAGGACATGAATGTTCCTGTAACCAACCGCATTGAACTGATATTGCTGAATATGGGACGTATGCAGTGGATGGTAAACGAACCAAAGGGAGAAATGATTGTGGTAAATATTCCTGAATTCATTCTGCATTATAAAGATGGTGCAGCAACCGTTTTTGAAATGCCGGTGGTGGTAGGAAAAGAAGGTCATAATACTATGATGTTTACAGGGAATCTTAACCAGGTAGTATTCAGTCCCTATTGGAATTTGCCTGAAAGTATTGTGAAAAAGGAAATCCTTCCTGCAATAGAAAAAAATACCAATTACCTGGCTGAGCATAATATGGAAATTACCGGTTATGAAGATGGAGTACCTGTTATACGTCAATTACCGGGAGGAGATAACTCACTCGGGAAGGTGAAGTTTTTATTTCCCAACAGTTTCAATATCTATTTTCATGATACACCTGCAAAGGATTTATTCAAAAACGATAAACGGGCTTACAGTCATGGTTGTATCCGCTTAAGTGATCCGGTTAAGATGGCCAGATACCTGTTGAAGGATGATAAGAAATGGACGCCGGAGAAAATTGATACTGCGATGAACAGTGAAAAAGAAAAGTATGTAAAACTCGACAAGCCGGTGCCTGTGTTAATTACCTATTATACTGCATGGGTTGATGATAAAGGTTTACTGCATTTTGCTGATGACATCTACGGACATGATAAAGTAATGGTGCAGAAAATGTTTACCGGGAGGTAAGCAGGGTAAAGCAGCTGAGGGAGAGCAGATCCCTGCTGTTAAAAACCTTTTTTTGCTTTCCTTGATTCGTGCCGCATAATCTTGATTCCGGCGAGTAAACCCACAGCAAGAAAATTAAGCACAAGAAAAATAAACTGGTCGTCATTCAGAAATCGTACTAACATGGTCATTCATTTGGACATGAATCAATGGTTGATTTGTTTCAAAGGAGTGACGGTTAAATGTTTTTCCTGTTATTTCAGATCGTTTTGCTGAAAAATTGTGGTTCGTGGAAACACGATCCACCTCAAAAGGCTTTCAAGGAATTGATTTGAATGCAAATTATTTTTTCTTTCCCCCCTGTTTGATGTTTATGATCACAGAAACCTATGACCATGGTCAGACAGTTTCACTGAAATAATGGAAACCTTTGCTTGTGGAGAGTTTTATGCATTGAATGAACACAGGAGCTATTGCTCACAACTGTTTGTTTTACTGCACTTAACAACAAAAAGTCTTTACACATTTAACCAACTTATTGTATCGCATGAATAATTATTCAACACATCATAAATTCCATATCCCGGTAATGGGTTTGGCTTACACCATTGACAGTCCCATTAAAGTTGCAAGGTTTGGAATTTCTTCTGTTATCTCCATTGTTGAAGACAGGCTGGTGGAAATGATGCGCAGTCATTATTATGCAACACTTCATCTTGAGTATCAACCAATCACTGTACATGAAGAGGATTACCGTGCAAAACGGATCACTGATTATCTCAATCTTGTGAATACCATTGTTCAGGAACAGGTGGAGAAGATGAAGACGACTGCTTTTGAAAAGGGCTCTGAAATTGTGAAGTATTTTGAAATGCTTCCGGAAGACAGTACTGTGAAAAAAATGTACAGGCAAATGCTGAGTTTGACCAATCAGCCGGAAAAGGAAAAGATTGAAAATTATTTACGTACACAGATTGTACCTGGGAGTATTGATGTAAACATCATGACCAAAATTGACCGGAACAATTTTAATGCAGAGCATGAAGTGATTGAAGATGGATCAGATGCTGTAACAGCATTGAGAGGCTTTGCCAAAAGTAACCTCAGCAATTCATCGGTTATTTTTTCTGCGGGTATGAACCCGAGGTTATATAATTACCTGGAAAACTGTAAAGAACTTGATATTAATGAAGAAGGTGCTTTTGCAAAAAAAGTGGTTATTAAAGTAAGTGATTACCGGAGCGCATTAATACAAGGAAAATATTTAGCCAAGAAGGGAATATGGGTAAGTGAGTTCAGAATTGAATCGGGTTTAAATTGCGGCGGACATGCGTTTGCAACTGATGGTTTTTTACTCGGACCGATCCTGGAAGAATTCAAAACCAATAAACAGGAACTCAGTGATGAACTGTTTGTTATTTATAATGCCGCTTTGCAGAAAAAAACAGGCCGCACATTAGAGGCTGCCCCTGAAATTATTTATTCTGTGCAGGGTGGAATTGGTACACACGAAGAAGATGAATTTTTACATCAGCAATACGATATACAAAGTACAGGATGGGGTACACCTTTTTTACTGGTACCTGAAGCAACCACTGTTGATGATGATACAATGAAATTATTATGTGCTGCTGAAGAAGAAGATGTGGAGTTGAGTCACAACTCTCCATTAGGAGTACGGTTTCATTATTTAAAGGGAACCAGTGCTGATATGGAAAAAGCAGCAAGGATCAGTAAAGGAAGTCCCGGCAGTCCCTGCACCGAAAAACTGCTTGCTTTTAATACTGAGTTTACAAAAGAACCAATTTGTACTGCGTCAAAAAAATACCAGCAACTGAAAATTGAACAACTGCAGTTGCTGAATTTACCGGAAGCTGAATTCAACCGCCAATTGAATGAAGTACTTGATAAAGATTGTTTATGTGTGGGATTAAGCAATTCTGCCGCTATTAATTACGAAAAAACATTTGTGAAGAAGCTGAATGCGGTAACCATTTGCCCCGGTCCGAATATTGTGAATTTTTCAAAAGTTGTTTCGTTACAAACAATGACCGATCATATTTACGGAAGGGGGGATATCCTGGCGCATAAAAGCCGGCCCCATATGTTTATTGCCGAACTGTATTTATATATTGATTACCTCAAAGAACAGTTGGGAGAACATCCGGAAGCCGAACAGGACGCAAAAAAGAAAAAATATATTTCAACTTTCTATACAAATCTCAAAAATGGGATTGGTTATTATCAACAGCTACCCGGAGTAGCTTCAGCAAACAGGAAAGAGTTTGTAAAGGCACTTGCTGATGTTGAACAGGAACTGGATTGTTTGAATTACCAGTTCAGGATTAACAGTAATTAAGAAGTGAATAAATAATTCAGAAGCTGTAACATGTATTTGTTACAGCTTTTTTAATGTGAAATTTTAATGCCGATCAGTTTTTTCAAATCCTTCAGTATTGATTGATTCTTTACATCTAACCTGATGCCTCTTCCTTCGGCATATACTTTGGCATTCTTCAGCTCTGTTTTGATTGTTTCATCAATATCACTGCTTAAAATTTCATCAGTTGCTTTCTGCCCAAATACAAAGGCCGCTTTAAAAAATCCATCACGGGGTAATAAATAGATCAGTGCCCGTTTCTTATCGCTGATGCGGAAATTCCAGCCATACTTTTCTCCAGAAAAATTCCAGCCTTCTGTTGCTGCAGGATAAGATTGATACGTAAAGTCAGAGAGCGTCTTCCAACTGCTGTGAGTGCGGCCAATTGCTTTTTTTAAATCAGCTTCTGTTGGTTTTTTTTCTTTGTCTGTGAAAATACTTTTCATTTTCTTTTAAATTTTTCTCCAGGCTGTTTCTCTTTAACCGGACAGATGCAACAGCTTTACAGGAAAATCAATTACTGAAAGTTAGTTGTTTTATACTTTTCATGGATTACAAAAACAGGAAAAACATTATGAGTCGGATATCATTTGTAATTACCTTTAAGCAACGTAAAACCACTGCCATGAACCGTCGCCACCTGCTGAAAGGAATGAGTGTACTTACATTGTACAGCAGCTTCCCCGCAGTACTCACCGAATTCATTTCTTCCTGTAATGTTTCAGGTAAAAAACTCCAAACCGGTTTCTTTTCGGAAGATGAGTTTCAGTTAATTGAAGAGCTTACTGATATCCTGATTCCTAAAACTTCCACACCCGGCGCACTGGAAGCAAGAGTGCCTTACTTCATTGATATGGTTGTGAAAGATTGCATGAATGAAAAAGATCAGCAATCAATTAAGACCGGATTAAAACAACTCAACGGAGAAGCAAAAGGAACATTCACATCACTTTCTGCAGAAGAAAAAATGAAACTGGTGAAGCAGACAGATGAAGCTGCCTTTAAGGATGCAGTAGATAAAACCTGGTTCCACTTTTTTAAAAAACTGGCTACCATCGGCTACTTTACATCGCAGGAGGGAATGAGTAAAGCATTGAACTATGTAAAAGTACCGGTTGATTATAAAGCATGCATCCCTTACAAAAAAGGCGATAAAGCATTAGCCAAAACATTTTTAATGTACTGGTAGGTAAAATATTTTTTCAAAACAAAAGACTGGTTATGCAGTATGATGCAATTGTAGTTGGCTCCGGAATCTCAGGAGGATGGGCCGCAAAAGAATTAACGGAGAAAGGATTGAAAACATTATTGCTTGAAAGAGGTCGTGATGTAAAACATGTAAAGGATTATCCCACTGCTACACTTGATTCATGGGAGCTGCCCAATCATAATATACTGAGTGAAGAAGATAAAAAAACATATCCTGTGCAAAGCCGGGTGTATCTTTTCGGGCAGGACGATAAACATTTTTTTGTAAAAGATACCGAGCATACTTACGGACAGGTAAAACCTTTTCTCTGGACACAGGGTAACCAGGTGGGCGGAAAATCATTGCTGTGGAGCAGGCATACGTTTCGTTTGAGTGATCTTGATTTTGAAGCAAACTTAAAAGAAGGTATTGGTATTGACTGGCCCATCCGTTATAAAGACATTGAACCCTGGTACGATTATGTGGAGCGTTTTATTGGTGTAAGCGGAAGGAATGAGGGCTTGCCTCAGTTGCCCGATGGACAGTTCATTCCTCCATTTGAAATGAATTGTTTAGAGAAACATCTCAAACAAAAAATTGAAGCAGCCTTTAAAGAACGCAACTTAATTGAAAGCAGGATGGCGGTACTAACGCAGCCGCATAACGGAAGAGGCAAGTGTATGTCGAGAAATCTCTGTCACCGTGGTTGCCCGTTTGGTGCTTACTTCAGCAGTAATTCATCCACACTTCCGGCAGCATATGCAACAGGCAATTTAACCTTACGTCCTCACTCCATTGTACACAGTATTATCTGGGATAAACAAAAAAACAAAGCAACCGGTGTACGTGTAATTGATGCAGAAACAAAAGAAACCTTTGAATATTTTGCGCCCATCATTTTTCTCAATGCTTCTGCATTGCAGACAACAAAAATTCTGATGCAGTCAACATCAGAAACATTTCCCAACGGCTTCGCCAACAACAGTGGCGTACTTGGTCATTATTTGATGGATCATTACTCAGGCCCGGGTGCAGCTGCCGGTTTTGATATTATGAAAGACCAATATTATTTCGGGCAACGTTCCACTTCCGTGTATGTACCAAGATTTCAAAACCTGAAACAAAAAGACAGGGATTATACAAGAGGATTTGCGTATGAAGTATATGTATCAAGAGGAGAGTGGACAAGAGGTTATAATCAGCCCGGTGTTGGTGCAGAATGGAAAGATGGATTATCTGAGCCCGGCGACTGGTATGCAGCCATGTATGCTTATGGTGAATGTTTACCCGATTATAAAAACCGTGTTTATTTAGACGAAAGCAAGAAAGATCAATGGGGTTTACCGGTATTAAATATTGATATGGAGTATGGTGAAAATGAAAAAGCCATGCGGAGTGATATGATTAATGCAGCCAAAGAAATGCTGAACAGTGCAGGGCCGACATGGGTTGCCGAAATCAATGATCCTTCCATACCCGGCAATACCATTCATGAAATGGGAACGGCAAGGATGGGCAATGATCCAAAAACATCAGTGCTTAATAAATTCAATCAATGCCATGATGCACCGAATGTATTTATTACGGATGGTGCCTGCATGGTTTCAACTGCCTGCCAGAATCCTTCGCTTACCTATATGGCATTAACGGCGAGGGCCTGCAGTTATGCAGTGGATCAGTTGAAGAAAGGAAAGTTGTAATGAAGTTGTGTTGGTCAGTGGCCACCACAGGGACGAAGAAAAATGGCAGGTGGTTAATTCGTTTTTACTAATCAAGGCTAAAGCCAAATCTGTTTTAGCAGTATGCCCCGACTTAAAAGTCGGGGTTATTTTCATTGCATTTAATCATTACCCCGGTGCTTTAGCCCGGGGTAAGTAATACTGAAAGCGGATGGCTTTAGCCATGATGATGAAAGTAAGACTAACTTCTTAATTAACTTAAATACTTGCTTCTGCCATTGTTGGTCGCTGACTAACAATATTATTTTATTCCCCCATA